>JAJTHR010000079.1 GCA_021298935.1 Parachlamydia sp.
TGTCAAAAGCAAAAACTTTCCCTGTTTCCTGGCCTGTGGGAGAAACGCATAAGCAGAGTTTTAGGGTATCGTGGCCATTTCCACAGGTCGCATCAATCACAATGTGGCCGGGACGGATGAGCTTGTCCCAGTAGGCATGCGCTAAATCAAGATGGGATTGAAACAGGGGGTAGCGGGCGTGCATGTTCAATTTTTAAGTTGTTTGAAAATTAGCGAAAAATTGGATCTCATGGGGGATGCCAAGTGTTCGCGCAAACAGCTTTTCGAAATCGTCGCTTACTTTTTTTAAAATGATTTGTTGTTCCTCTTCCGGAAGGGTTGGAAAATGGGCGATGATCGAAATGGCCTTTTTTTTGATATGGAGCGTAAAAGGAATCAGATAAGGAAAATGCTCTTTCCAATACGATTCCAGCGATTGATGCAAGAGCTCCTCATCAACAGCCACCGAAAATGGGCCTGTTTTAATAAAAGCATAGCGCCGTTTGGCAGCTAGCCAAGCATATAAGAGGCAAAGCAGTCCAAGGAAAATCAGTCCGACACCAACAATGACGACACGGTAGGAATCTGTCAAAAAAACAATGGCTGCTTCCTGCAAAGAGGGCGACCAAGATAGCCCCAAGCTAAGGCATCCGAGGTATAACAAAAATAAGCCTAGCAATGAGATCAGGAGGGATTTAAAGAAACGGTCGGTTTTAAAATTCATCGGAAAATTCTTCGCCGAGGTTTCCTATTACTTGATTAGAGATAAGATTTTTACTTGCCTCTATCTTTGAAACGACATTTTTAAATACAACATGCACCGAGGAGACATGCAGGCCTGTCAAATTAGTGATATCTTCAGAAATTTTAGTTTGAATTTCCTCAGCCATTTGAGGGATATTAAGGCCGAAAAGGATGTTGACTTCCACCTTGATTCTAACAGATTGATGCTTGTCATCCTGCTCTGCATAAATCCCTTTAACCCCTTCTGCACTTCTGCCAAGTAGGTGATCAATAAAGTTTCCTTCAACCAGGCTTATCCCTTCAATTTGCGATAGGCATTGAAGTACGATTGATTGGAAGACTTTGTTTTCTATGTCACGGATAAATACTGTTTCAGGCAGCTCGAATTCTTGTGTATCCACTTTCTTAATGTCCATTGAAGGCCCCCTTGCTTTCATCCTAAAATATCACTTATTTGTTAATCTTCAAATTGATTTTTCTTTTTTTACTAAAAATTAATGATTTTTATGCGACATTAGGGTTATTTTTAAAAGAAATAACCCGGTTCAAGGAATTGCTATGCAGCCCCATGAAATGACCCCCGCCCAACTCATTCTCAGTTTTATTATCCTTCTTATTATTGCCAGCATCACTGCCTATTATGCTGATCGTAAAGGACGCAGTTTTACCGGATGGTTTATTCTGGGCGTTCTACTTGGTATTTTTGCTCCTCTTATTCTGTTTTTTCTTCCTTCTTACAATCAAAATAAAGAAGGGGAAGGCACATTGAACTACAAGCCTGTAATCGCGGCCGATAAGTCTTCACCCCCGCCAGTTCCCCATTTGGATAGCGACGAAAAATTGTGGTATTACCTGGATGCCGATCACAAGCAAATGGGCCCAGTCAGTGTGGTGGCGTTAAGAGATTTATGGAATAGGGGATTGCTCGAGCTAACGAGCTATGTGTGGTCCGAAGGGATGGTTCAATGGAGTAAGGTGGAAGAGCTGCCTGAGCTCAAGAATTCATTAAACAAAGAGAGTGTTTACTAACTCACCTCTGCCAAAAGGAGCAGATGAATAAGCAGATCTTTTGAATCTCAATTAACTTCAAAAATGCTCGCAATATTAGTAAAATATTCCTACGCCTTTTGAATTAATTGATTTTTCAAAATCTCTTGCTTCTTCATTTTGCTCTTTTTGGCAGAGGTGAGTTACTAGAAAAAAGAAACTCCGTCAGAAAAAACGGAGTTTATTCGATTTTACCAGCTGGACTTGGTGACCCCTGGAATCATTCCGTTGGAGGCAAGTTCTCTAAATGTCAATCGGGATAGCTTAAACTTTCTTAGGTAGCCGCGAGCACGCCCAGTCATTTGGCAACGGTTGCGCAAACGAGTAGGAGAAGAATCGCGAGGCATTTTGTTAAGGGCAATACGAGCTTGCTCCCTATCTTCTTCGCTCAATTTCAAATTGCGAGATTTTTCGCGCAGCTCTTGTCTTTTGTTCCATTTTAACTGGACCATTCTTTCGCGACGCTTTTGTTTTTCTACTGATGACTTTTTCGCCATTTTATTTTCCTTATTTTTTTCTAGCTGGTCCTTTTTGACGTTGCTTTCGATTGGGATCTTTTTTGTTGATCACATAAAGACGTCCAGAACGACGGACTAAAATATCGCCTTTGGAAGGATCAGCTTTGACTGACGCTTTGACTTTCATGAAATTTCCTTCATTTCGTTAAATCACTAAAAAGAGATATTCTAATTCAAAATGCAATATAATTCAATGGTTTTGTTATTTTCATTCTCTTCTTGCATTTTTAATCCTAAGCCGTTACACTGTTCATTCATTTTTAAATTATATTCAAGGGATTACTCGTGAAACGCACTTACCAACCAAGCAAGCGCCGCCGCTCTTCCGAGCATGGTTTTTTAAAAAGAATGGGCACGGCAAGCGGACGCAAGATCATTAATAGACGCCGCCGCAAAGGCCGCAAACAATTGACGCGTGTCTAAATATTTTTTTCCTAAAGCCCTGCGTATCCGTACCTCGCGAGAGTACAGGCGCATGGCCCATGGATTTAAGCGTTACGTTGGGCGTTGGATCATTATCGATGTCCGCCCAAGCAACAAAGAATTTTCTCGTTTAGGTATCACCGTTACCCGTCGTTTTGGCAAAGCGCATGATCGCAATCGCTTCAAACGCATTGTCAGAGAAGCATTTCGATTGGCCCGCTTAAATTTTCCAAGCCTTTATTCAATCGTCGTCAAACCGCGCACTCACGCACATCAGGCAAAAATGACCGACGTTCAGGCCGAACTCCTTTTTTTAATTGATAAAGCTGCGCATGATAGTTGTTAAATGGAAGAACATCTCGCCACATTGAATCCCGAGCAATTGCATGCGGCTAAGCTTGTCACTGGAAGAGTTCTGATTCTAGCAGGGGCAGGAAGCGGAAAAACCCGGGTCCTGACCTTAAGGATGGCCTATTTAATCCATAGTTTAAAAGTCGCTCCTGAAAATATCTTAGGGTTGACTTTCACCAATAAAGCAGCCGCTGAGATGCGTGAACGCCTCGCTCTTTTTGTCAGTCCCAAACAGGCAAAAGGGGTGACTCTCTGCACTTTTCATAGTTTTTGCATGCAGGTTTTGCGGCAGCACATTGGGCGTCTTGGCTATACGACGGCCTTTAGCCTTTATGACGAACAAGATGTCCAGCGGTTAGTCAATTTAATCGCCCGTGATATACTAGAGCAGGAGGGGGAGCTTCCCTCACTCGCTTCGACAATGCAGGTGATCCGGCATGCTAAGAACAAAGGGCTTATTCCTGAAGACATTCGTACGGGCTCTGATTGGCATGATCAGTTTGCAAGAGAGGTTTATAGCCGCCTTCAGTCCAGCATGCGGGCGTATAATGCAGTTGATTTTGATCATCTGCTTGGGCTGACAGTGGAGCTATTCCAGCGATTTCCCGATGTGCTCTCACTTTATCAGGAGAGGTATCGATATATCATGATTGACGAATACCAAGATACCAATCCCATTCAATACCAGCTAGCGGCACTGCTCTCGTCGAGTCATCATAACTTATGTGTCGTTGGGGATGATGACCAATCAATTTATGGATGGCGCGGAGCTGATGTAAAAAACATACTTGATTTTGAAAACGCGACTGTTATTAAACTTGAGCAAAATTACCGTTCAACCAATGCCATTCTGAAGGCTGCCAATGCGGTGATCGGGCAGAATAAGCAGCGGTTTTCGAAAGCGCTATGGAGCACCAAGGGGGAAGGCGATTTAATTGAAGTTTTCCATGCCCCCAATGAATTGGAAGAAGCGCAAAGTGTGATGAAACGACTGGTCAAATTGAAAAATGAGCTGGGATTGAAATGGAGAGATTTTGCCATCCTTTACCGCTCAAACGCCCTTTCAAGGCAATTTGAAATGGCACTCGTCAAGACGCTGTGGAAAGATGGTGATCGATGGATGCAGGGAATTCCTTATGAAGTGTTCGGGGGGACGGAATTTTATGAACGGCGGGAAGTCAAGGATCTTTGCGCATATATGCGTGTCATTGCCAACCCATTGGATCAAGAGGCCCTTTTGCGCATTATCAACCAACCAAGGCGTGGAATTGGCGAAGAAAGTCTCGACGTACTCACCGCTTATAATCGCACAGGCAGCTTACCCTTATGGCAAGTCCTTCAAGAAAAGGCCTCAGAGCTTCTTAAAAACGGGAATGCATTGAGAGGTGTTGAAGATTTTTTGAAGATTATCGAAGAGGCAAAACAGCGCTTTGAAAAAGGTTGCCTGTCCGATTCGCTTCAGTGGCTAATCGAGCGGATCGACTACAAAAAAGCTATCAAGGAAGAGGTTAAAAGCGATCAAATGCGCGAATTTAAATGGGAGAATGTCAATGAGTTTGTCTCCTCTTTAAAAGAATTTGAAGAGGGCGCTGAGGGAAAAGGACGGCTCGAAAATTTTTTAAGCAACATGGCATTAAACGACCGCTTGTTTCAGGCCAATAAGAAAGAAAAAGGGGGCGACCGGGTCAATTTGCTGACTTTCCACAGCGCCAAAGGGTTGGAATTTCCTGTTTGCTTCCTCGTTGGCATGGAAGATCATATTATTCCGCATGAAAAAAGTCTGAAAGAGACGGGGATTGAGGAAGAGAGACGCTTAATGTATGTGGCCATCACGCGGGCCAAACAACGATTGACGATTAGCATGGCCCGCCAAAGAAAGAGGATGGGAAAGGAGGCGATGAGCCAGCCTTCCCGTTTTTTGTTTGAAATCCCCAAAGATCTTTTATTGATGAGTGACTGGAGATCTGCCTGAGTGCATTTGCATCATCTTATTGATGTAATGCGAGGGGCCTCCTGCCTGATACCCGACTGTATTGAGTCTCTGACCCTTTGCATCGATGATGACAAGAGTAGGGAATGTTTCAATATTATAGCGCTCCAGCAAGGAATAGTAAGGAGAAGCCTGGACCGATTCTGCGGAAGAGTCAGGGAACTCGGCTTTAAGGAAAATGAAGCGGCTGCCAACAGCCCCGGCAAATTCGGGTTTTTTAAGGACTTCTTTTTCCAGCTTCATGCAGGCAGGGCACCAGTTTGTCCCTGTAAACAATACAACAATGGGTTTCCCGCTTGATTGAGATTGTTTCACAGCTTCAGGATAATGAGTCAGCCAGTTGACGCCTGCATTTTGCTGCTGCATCTGACCGATAGGTTGGCTGACCAGTGCCAATGGAAGAAAGCCTAGTCCTAAGAATAGTGTTTGAAACAGTTTTTTCATCAGGTCCTCCTTAAATGAGGGTTAATTTTTAAGAATAGTTAAAAGAGGATCAATAATGCAAGCTTTTCCACCGACCGTTGTTATCCGCCACCGGTTGGAAAATTTAAAAAAATGCTCTTTAAGGGGATTAGAGGCTAGAAAAGATTTTCACTTTATCACCTATCCATTTAAAACACTTCCTCCCATTGACAGTTATGTCCTCCTCTCTGTTGATGCGCCTCCTTTGACAGAACAGGATCATGCATGCGGCCTTTTATTATTGGATGCCACATGGCGCTATGCGGCTAAAATGGTGAAGCCTTTTTTGCAGGCTCCCGGCCTTATTTATCGCAGCCTGCCCCATCACTACCGGACGGCTTATCCGCGTAAACAGGACGATTGTCCCGATCCTGAGAGGGGATTAGCTTCTATCGAAGCACTCTATTTGAGTTATTTACTCATGGGAAGGCCAACGGATGGGTTGCTGGATCAATACTATTGGAAAGAATCATTTTTAAAAATTAATGGGCTTATTATTTGACATTTTTATAATTTTAGTATAAAATATTTTTAATTAACTTATTATTTTAGGTGTAAAAATGATTACTGAGCAGCTTGATGCCATTGAGAATTTCTTATGGACGTTTATGGGGGTTCCCATTGTTATCCTGCTTGGTATTTATCTTTCTTATAAATCGGGTTTTGTTCAAATCCGCCACCTTCCGACGGTTTTCAAAACATTTTTGGGTTTATTAAAGCAGGGAAAGGGAAGCGAAGTTAAAGGGATTGATCCGATAAAAACTTTTTTTGCGGCCGTTGGCGGTTGCGTCGGGATTGGTAATATCGTGGGCGTCTGTACGGCTGTCCAAATAGGGGGGCCGGGAGCCTTATTCTGGATTTGGATGACAGCCATTGCCGGTATGATTATCAAGTATTCAGAGGTGTATTTGGGATTGCGCCATCGCGTTCCCAATGAATCGGGCGGATACAATGGCGGCCCCATGTATTTCTTGCAAAAAGCCTTTAATTTGCGCTGGATGCCTGGCCTGGTCTGCATCTTGCTTTGCATTTACGGTGTAGAGGTTTATCAATTCAGCGTCATATCGACCAGCATTTCCAACAACTGGGGCTTGAATTCGTATGCCGTTATCGCCGTATTGCTTGTCCTTGTCATCTTTGCCGGCAGCGGCGGCGTCAAAAGAGTGGGAAGTATTTCAAGCACAAGCCTGCCCATTTTTGTGACTGTGTATGTAGGGATGGGGTTGTGGGTGTTGTTCAATAATTTGTCAGCCCTGCCATCGGTCTTTTCCGACATTTTTTCATCGGCTTTTTCCGGTCATGCGGCTGTCGGGGGATTTGCCGGAGCCGGCGTGATGACCATGATGTCCTATGGAATTCGCAGAGGGTGCTATACAGGGGATATCGGAGTTGGTTATGCATCCGTCATCCATAGTGAATCAAGCGTACAAGTGCCTGAGAGACAGGCAGCGCTGGCCATTTTTGACATCTTCCTTGATACATTTATTGTTTGCACAACCAGCCTGTTTATCATCCTGGCGACAGGGATCTGGCAAGAGCCGATGGAAGCGGGGATGCTTGTGCAGCTCTCTTTGTCAAAGTACTTTCCTTATACGGAATACTTCATGCCGCTTTTCTTATTCCTGCTCGGCTATAACACAATCAACGCTTATTTCTGCGTCGGTTTAAAGTGTGCCGATTACATTTCGCCCAGGTATGGACGGCCTGTCTATTATGCTTATGCCGTTTTGGCTTTGATTGGCTTTTCATTTCTGGGGACTGGGCAAGCGCAAGCGGCCATGGCGATCGCAGGCGTCTCTTTGCTCATCATCAATAGTTGCGGCATTTTTATGTTGAGGCATGAAATCTCGTTTGATATCGCAGGGGAGAAAGCAGCAGAACAAACGCCCGAGCTCCTGGAAGCATAAGAGTTTCATGCAAAAAAGGATTTTATTTGCTTTAGTTTGAATATTTGACTCCTATTCAAGCAACTGAGCCCATAATACTGGAATGTGTTGAAAAAGCTAATATTATTGAAGAATAGCTAAGCAGGTATGATAATATCAGGCATATTTGTAAAAAAATGTGATTGATCAGGAGATCGAGAGATGCATCATTCAGAACTTTTGACTTCAACAAATTGCTCCTTTAAAGCCTTATAAAGTATGTTATATTATCTTACATTATAGAATTTGACAAAGGGATGTGCTGTGCGTAAATACCATCATTATGGGATTCCAATTAAAGAAAAACGATCGGATGAAACTCTTGTGGAAATACAAGGATTTAAATTTTATTCTACACCTTTTGAAGCTAATGAATGGCATATCCAGTGGCATCGCTTTCCTGAAGGTCATGGACTGCCAGATTTAGTCACTCAAGTTCCACACATAGCTTTTCAAGTAGATGATTTGGATAAAGAAATTCTGAATGCTCGAATTCTTTTTGGCCCTTATACTCCAGTGCCAGGGTATCGGGTGGCCATGATTGAAGAACAGGGTGTTCCCATTGAATTAGTTGAGACAAACCTTACAGACGAAGAGTTATCAGAGCTTGAGCAAAAAGAGTTCGACAAACACAATTAAAAGGATCGGCATCATTAGGTTAATTACGAAATATAGCAAAAATTACAACCACTTCCCTAGGAAGGCTTTATAGCGTACATAATGACTCTTTTTTATTTGCGTAAAGAAAGTTTCTAAAGTTTGCTGGAGTCATTGTTACATTCCTTTCCCTTTTTTTCGTCCGATTTCATAGACAGGGTAAATATCGATAACAATTTCTTCATAGGGATGAGCTTTTTTGATTTCTTCCAAGACATGTTCCAAAACAGATTGATTGCAGACGGTCTCAATACGTTCTTCTATAACCTCTTGCAAAATATCTTCTTTACCAATAAAGGGACTTGAACCTTTATTAGGCATGAATCGACCAATTCCTTTTACTGAATAGCTGCAATATGAGTAATCTCCAATTTTGCCAGCTCCGGCTTGTCCCATGGCTTTTCTTAATACATCAGCATGTGTTTCTGGGACAGTGATGACAATTCTCACATAATCCGATAGTTCCAAAAATTAATCTCCTATTTTTTTTCAAGCAAATCACAGCTTGATATATTGAGAGCAATGCCTAAAAAATTAATTTAAGCCGTTTCTAATCTGTAAAAAAAATTTGTGATTTTTAAGACAATTGTAGTCAAAAATTAATTAATCTAAATCGAATTTTCATAGTCTCAATCTATAAATATTTATTGTTTTTTCCTTTTTGAGTTTTTCATTCAAAATATAAGCATTGTGAGGCTAGAAAAAATTGACAAGGCAGCAAATGCTTGAGCAACCTATCAAAAACATCCGCAAAAAAGCAGGAATCCAAAGAAGGTATTGCCAGATAACAACCCGTTTAAACGCCCCTCTAAGACATATATTCGATTAATACTGCGAATATCTACCATGAAATGGATCTTAGGATGAAGGAAAAGCTTTAGCCTGCTGTGAAGAAATCGGTAAGAAGACTTAAAGCGATGGAAAGAAGATAAAAACTTGATGTGTTTTTGAACTCTTTGTGATAGGATCCTTATTTTAATTTTGGTAGTGTAACATATTGTCTGTAAATTAATAATCAGTGAATGTGTTAATAATTTATTCACTTAATATAAATAAAAAGATCTGAGATCATAGTTTCCTTGTAACTAACGATTATAA
>JAJTHR010000219.1 GCA_021298935.1 Parachlamydia sp.
AATTGCTTTTTAGCGATAAAAAAATGCACTTAATCGACACTTTTTCATTGTCAATTCAACTTTAGTTGTATTTTTGATTTGTGAAAAAAATTTTAAGAAGCAAATAATTGTTTTTTTGAAAAATAATAGATAGGTTTACGGCCTCAAAAAAAATAACATAAATTAACCCAAGTTATATGAAGAAGTTCATTGCGTTTGCATCTGTTTTAACCCTATTAGCCAGCTGTGGGAAGTCCAGTGACAAGGGCGAATTAGTAGGAGTTAAGGGTAAAAAATGGCATCCTGAAAAACCCTACGGAATGACATTGGTTCCCGGTGGAGCTTTCATCATGGGTAAATCAGATGATGATTTAGCTAATGTTCAAGATGCACCTACGAAAACAGTGACCGTTCGTTCCTTTTACATGGACGAAACAGAAATCACAAACAGTGAATACCGTCAGTTTGTAGAATGGGTTAAGGATTCTATCATTCGTGTGCGTTTAGCCATCTTAGCCGATGAGGTAGGTGTGAAGCCAGGAGCCGGTAAAGGTGGAAAAGGCGGTGGAAGCATCGGTGATTTCGCTTTCGCAGATCAAGATCCAGCGAAAATGACGCCTTACGATAAATACATGTACGAGAATTATTACAGTGTGGGTACTGCTGATGATCCGTATGCAGGTCGTCGTTTGAACCGAAAAGTAAAATTGATTACCGACACCAAAAAGTATCCTGATGAGTATTATGTAGAGGTTATGGATTCAATGTACTTGCCAGCTACAGAATCTTATAACGGTTTGCGTACAATTGATGTCAATAAGTTGGAATTCCGTTATTCTTGGATGGATATTCAAGCAGCAGCAAAAGCTAAAGTAGGAAAACGCAGCAAGTTCATCCGCAACGAAAAAACGAGAGTGTATCCAGATACTACAGTTTGGATTAAAGATTTTGCATATTCCTACAATGAGCCAATGCATAATGATTACTTCTGGCACCAAGCGTATGGTGATTATCCGGTAGTAGGGGTGAACTGGAAACAAGCGAAAGCATTCTGTGCTTGGAGAACGTTAAACAAAAACGTGTATATCAAATCCAAGAAAAAAGGGAGAGATTTAGTGAACTCATTCCGTTTGCCAACTGAAGCTGAGTGGGAATACGCTGCCCGTGGAGGTCTAGAATCAGCAACCTACCCTTGGGGAGGGCCTTATGCTAAAAACGATCGCGGTTGTTTTATGGCTAACTTTAAGCCGAATCGTGGAGACTATGCCGCAGACCAAGCTTTGTATACCGTAGAAGCTAAATCATTTGAACCCAACGGATATAACTTGTATAACATGTCAGGTAACGTAGCGGAGTGGACCGATTCATCCTATGACGCCGCAGCTTATGGATATGTTTCAACAATGAATCCTAATGTACCTGATACATCCAATAAACGTAAAGTAGTACGTGGGGGTTCGTGGAAAGATGTGGCCTACTTCCTTCAAGTAGGAACACGTGATTGCGAATACCAAGATACAGCGCGTAGTTACAT
Source organism: Parachlamydia sp. (assembly GCA_021298935.1). Lineage (GTDB taxonomy): Bacteria > Chlamydiota > Chlamydiia > Chlamydiales > Parachlamydiaceae > Protochlamydia. Next base: position 1,514 of record JAJTHR010000219.1, read on the forward strand.
CGGGTTCCGTACCGTTCAAGATTACATGGGTACACAAGTGACGGGTAATGCTGGAAAAGCGGGAAGACGTCGCTAATTAGAATTGTATATTAACTAACTTAATTATATTAAACTTAACTAACTAAATTATTATTATTATGGGACTATTACCACCTAGAGTTATGAATTTCACCTACGGTATGGGTGCAGCTGTTGTAATTATTGGAGCGTTGTTCAAATTGATGCACTGGCCTGGAGCAAGTTTGATGTTGATCATCGGGTTAAGTACAGAAGCGTTGATTTTCGGTCTTTCTGCTTTTGATGCTCCTGAAAAAGAATTGGATTGGTCTTTGGTGTATCCTGAGTTAGCAGGAGGTCAAGCCAAAGCACGTGAGAAAAAAGAAAATCCAACAGAAGCTCAAGGTTTGTTGTCACAAAAATTAGACAACTTATTGAAAGAAGCTAAAATTGATGGTGAATTGATGGCGAGCTTAGGAAACAGTATCAAAAACTTTGAAGGGGCTGCAAAAGCAATTTCTCCAACAGTTGACTCGGTAGCTTCTACCAAAAAATATGCTGAAGAAATGACCAAAGCGGCTACGCAATTGGAAACTTTAAACAGTTTATATCAAGTTCAGTTACAAGCTGCGGAGCGTAATGCACAAATCAACAACGAAGTAGCTGAAAACAACTTAAAATTAAAAGATCAAATGCAGTCGTTAGCTTCCAACTTACAGTCGTTAAATTCTGTATATGGAGGTATGTTATCTGCAATGAGCAACCGATAATTAGTTTTAAACGCTCATTATTTATTTTAACGAATTAAAACTAATTAGAAGAAATGGCAGGAGGAAAACTAACCCCTAGACAGAAGATGATTAACCTAATGTACTTGGTTTTCATCGCGATGTTGGCATTAAACATGTCGAAAGAAGTGCTTTCGGCTTTTGGTTTGATGAATGAAAAGTTTAATGGTATTAATGCAACTCAAACAGAACAAAATTCGAAGCTTGCCCAATTGTTAGGCCAAAAAGCTGCTGAGAATCCAGGATTTGCTGCATCATTAGCTTTATCAAAGCAAGTAAATACAGCTACTAATGAATTCTACGAGTTTATTGAGCAAGTAAAAAACGAAGACATCTTAAAAGATTTCAAACCTGAGAACGGTGTTTTACCTTACGAATCCATGGATAAATCAAATATTGATGAGAAATGGTTCAAAGGTGATGGATATTCAAAAAGAGGTCAAGAAATCATTGATCGTATCGATGCATATCGTAATAAAATGAAAGAATTGTTTGGTAAAGATGCCAAATATCAACCTCTTTTAAACAAAATCGATAAGATGTTTAGCACCGAAAAAATCAAAGACAAAGAAGGTGTAAACAAATTATACTTAGATTACCACTACAAAGGATTTCCAGCCATTGCTTCAGTAGCTAAATTGACAGCTTTGCAAAATGACTTGAAAACCATTGAAAATGAATCGTACAACATTTTCTTAGGAAATGCTTACAAAGAAGCAGCATCTATGAAGAACTTCCAAGCGATTGTAGTTTTGGATAAGAATGCTTATTTTGAAGGGGAAACCATCAAAGGTAAAGTAGTTTTAGGTCGTTACGACAAAAACACTGTTCCTACAAGTTTCTCTGGTCCTGGAAAAATTGAAAATGGACAAGCGGTTATTTCGATGACAGCGGGTGGAGTAGGTGAACATAAATTAGGAGGTAAATTTACATTCTTAGAAGATGGAAAGCCTGTACCACTAGATTTCGAAGGAACTTATGTTGTTGTGCCTCGTCCTAATTCTGCCAATATTTCTGCAGATAAGATGAATGTGGTATACCGTGGATTACCTAATCCAATGACCATTTCATTTGCAGGTATTTCCGATAATAACGTTACAGCTTCAGCACCTGGTCTTCGTTCTGTAGGAAAAGGAAAGTATGATTTGAATCCTGGTTCTGGTACTGAAGTAACCATTAATGTTTCTGGAAAAATGGGTGATGGTAAAACGGTTTCTGATAAAAAAGTTTTCCGTATCAAAAACATTCCTGCACCACAAGGAGCTATTGGAGGGACACCTGGGGTACAAAAAGGGGCTAAGTCTCGTTTGCAAGCTTCACAGATTTCAGCGGTTTTGCCTGACTTCTTGTATGACTTGAAATTCCGTGTAACCCAGTTTGTGTTCAAAGTACCTGGTAAAGCTTCTATCGTGGTTAATGGTGATCGTTTGAACGCTCAGTGTATCGCTGCTTTGGCACGTGTTTCCAAAGGGGATCAAGTGACTATTTCAGATATCAAGTCTAAAGTAGAAGGTGCGCAAATTGACGTTAAAACAGCTGCTCCTGCGATTTACGAAATACAATAATGCTTTAGCATCAGCGTTTGTATAATAAACAAAAGAAAAAAT
>JAJTHR010000186.1 GCA_021298935.1 Parachlamydia sp.
TATAACAAATATCGAAAAGAAAGGAAACAATTATTTTGTAACTAGGCACTACAAAATGGATTCGACGGTTTTTTAAGGGATTTCTCTAGGCATTCGTAAAGATAATCATCTTATTTTTGAGCTAAAATGTTGAAGTCAGGAAATTTAATAGAGAGACTGGAAAAATCTGTTTTAGGAGTATCTTAAATAGATGTCTCACATGCCTCATCTGTCTCACTATGAAATGATTATGCATGTTCATTGACCTCGTCTAAAACTTTTGGAGTGAATCGATAACAACGAGTTAATCTATTTCCTGGTAATCGTTCACGCCGAGTACTTTTTCCTTCAGCGTCAACCATGAGCAGTTCTCGTGCAGCACAAACTTTAGCGACAAAAGAAGGTTCCATTCCTTTACAAATTTCGCTCTTAAAAACTTCTGAAAAAACATAAAACTCCCAAGATCCATTCAAATCTTGTTTTTTAAATCCCGCTCTGTTGAGAATGGTCCTATCCGAATCGTCTCCCCAACGAGCAAACCGGCTGTCACCATGTAACTGAAAAAAGAGATGTACTTTTTCCAATGCAACGCGTTATTCTTGCGGCATGAGGGAACCCCTACTCTTTAACCAATCTAAAAAGCACTTGCCGACCATGGTATAGGCTGTTCTCTCTTCCCATCCCGTAATATTCATTTTCTTAGCAAGTTCACCTGCTGCTGCAATAAGAGCAAATCTTTTGACAACACGCGTAATTTGGCCACAAAGGATGTTTGTTGAGTTTGGACCGATAAACTTCTTGATTGCTTCTTCATGAAACTGTTCCATTACTTCCAAAACAAAACGAGCTGCTTCTTTACTTTGAACAACCAATGAAGATAAAAATGCTCGTGATGCAGTGCCATGATTAACACGAACGGCATCGCTCAAATGATCTGCTAAGACTGCACCTGTTGACATTCCATGAAGTTCCTCAAAAATGCCATGCTTGCCAACTTCTGCATTCATATCTATCACACGCACTTCCTGACCGGCTTTGATCTTCCTTCCCGTTTGTTGAATGTGATGAGCTAAGCTAAGCTCTCCAGTAGAAAGGAATAATAGAAGCCATTTGATAGGAGTTCTATATTGACCTCCTCGGTCAGCACGTGTTTTACCTCCTCCATTAGCTAGCATATAGGCCACTTCTCCAGCCGCTTCCGGATCAATTTGAGAAAGCTCATCAAGACAGAGAAGAGTGTGATTGTGCCAACCAGCCATTCCTTCTAATCCATTTGAAGTTGCACGCCATCTTTGTAAATGACTCTCGCCTCCCCAAACAGAAGCTGCGGCCCTTAAAACAGACGTTTTACCTGTAGAACTATTGCCTTTGATATTAAAACCACCTCCTTCAATTCCAAGAAGCTCGAGAAGTGGAGGCGCAAAAGCCATAGATATTGAAAAAGTAAGACGAGAATTGCCTGGGCAGAAGGCCGCAATATTTTTTTGCCAGTCCAGTAAATTTCCAGCAGATGAGTATTTTTGTACATTCATGGAAACTGTTTGCAGTAAAACATCTTCATCACCCGTTTCTCCAATGGATGTATCAGGTAAAACAAAGCAGCCATTATGCCAGCCGATTTGAGGCACACAGCGCACTCTTTGTTTTGGATGGCAAGCTTGAATATAAAGGGTTAACAGTTGCCTTGAACGTTTGCTTGCTCCAATCTCTAACCCATTTGAAAGAAGGAGTTCCCTAAGCTTTGTACCATCGCCTGCTAATAATTCCATTGGAAGAGCAATTTGATGCTCAAAATCATCAATGTCGTTAAATTTCAACAGTCTTCCATGATTTTGATTACTTTGGTCCCTTGTGCAAGCGATCACTTCTAATTTAGAGCAAACATAAATAGATGTAGGCTCTTCGTCATCTTTGAAAGGATCAGAGTACTCCAATCGATTTCCTGAAAAATAAAACCCATCGGGTAACTGCTGGCATTTAGATTTTTCTTCATAATCATTTTCCAATTCATCCGCTCGCGCACTGGATTCTTGGTAAATATTTTCTTTATGTGCAGTTTCATTTTCACAAAAACTGCTCACTATGTTATTCATAAGGTGAGTTCCTATTATAAATGCCTGGCAAGTTGGCGCTTGCCAGACACGTGAATTTAGTTGATTATTTTTTTCGTTTTCTTCTCGCTTTACCAGAGTGAGAAGGCTTTAGCTGTTCCATAAACGGAAATTCTAGTTGTTGATAGCGACTAGAATCTCCGTTATTGGGTTGTTTATCACCTTTATCTGCTTTCTTTGAGCAACTCATTACTTTCTCCCTCCTCTTTCCAATTTAGAGGGATCATTAGGACCGCTAGATGGGCAAGCATTTAATTCATCAATCGTTGCAAACAGCCTTGATGGACTCACCAGCACCCGACGACCAACTTTCCTAAAAGCTGGCTTAAATGAGTTTTTCCCTATAAAAGCACCATAAATAAGAGCTCTTAATCCTGATTCGCTTGGCCAAGGGAAAGCTGAGCAAAATTGCCGAACCGTCAACCATTGCACATAGTCGGCGCTCAATCTGATTTCTTTGTGACCAGTTACCTCTTGACCTATACTTGTCATATTTGACATCATCTCCTCCATTATATTGGTTTTGCAGCTACTCCTTTTGTATCTGAGCCGTGCTGTTTGATCTTGATCTTATGTTATTAATAATTATTTTAAAACAAAAAAAAGCCTTCAAACATATGCTACAACAAACTAATCATTTATTAGAGAGGGGTGTGATGTTTTGTCGCTGAATTCAGCTGCTATTCATATAAACGTGCTGAATATTTTCATTGTCGCGCTGCTAAAACTGCGTCAAATACACCATTTTCTTTCCACCGCCTATATTGGGAATGTAAAGAAATACCCTTAGGATAATTAGAGGGTAGATTTCTAAATGAAGTCTTGGTTCGCTTTTGATATAAAATTCCATTAAAAGAATCCCTAGGATCATATTTGGGCGGTCTTCCTTGTTTTGGTTGAAGACTAGGGATTTTAGCGCATAAAACCTGCCACTCTTCAATAGAAATGTCTTTGAAATTGTGCTCTGCCAGCTTTAACTGTGGTCTCAAAGATAAGGATGTGACAACCCTTCTTAAACCAGCTTGTCTACTTGCTTTTTTAAAAATTCTATCGATGTTGTGAGGAAGAAGCGGTCCTCCGTTTTTATTAGAAAAAACATACCAACGGTCAGGGCGCATCAATTGAGATAAAGCCTTGCGGATTTCCCAAGGAAGTTCACAACACATTAAATAATCACCCCAGGAAGCAGAGCGCATTAAAGTTATGCAAGTAAAAGTTTCATCGCTGAGATCTACGTCTTGAAGCGTTAGACGTAGGATCTGTTCGCAAGTAATGAAATCACTTTCTTCTTTAAGGTCAATGTTGACATGCCATAGAATTTGAGCGATTACAGCACATTTTGGATCAATCCACTTGAGATGCTTGATAAATATTTTATATTCATCATCAGTCAATGATTCATGCTTACGGTTTAACCGCCTACTAAGCCGTTTGTTGTCTGTTTTCTTGGGTATGTATTTTTTGGATTGATTCGTTGTACTCCCCAAAAGCACATTAGTATTTTTGCGCAGCTCTTTAAGGTCAGTCTGGGATAATTGTTCTGGCCAGATCGTTTCTGTGGCATTAGAGGCCATATGATTAAAAGCGAGGGTATAGTCTTTGCGAGAAGGAGGCTCTAATAGAGTTTGATTTTTTGCAAGGTCTTCATTACCTAGCTCTTTTGGAGGTAGTGGTATTTTGACCCAACGTCCTTTAAAGTAGTCAATTTGATAACGTGTGGGTTCTGTATTTATCATTATAGATTCTCCTTATCTGTTTTCTGGTTAATTACTTTGTATGCCCTGTTCATCACCTTTTCAAGGTGGTTCTGATTGTAGTGAGCATAACGACGTGTCATAGAGGGTGAACGATGCCCTAAAATAGCCATCAATTCTCCTTGTGTTGCACCTCCCATAGCCATATGAGAAGCAGCTGTGTGCCTAAGATCGTGGAAACGGAAACTGTCAATGCCTGCAATCTTTAAAGCTGTGGCAAATGACTTGCGAATAGAAATAGGATGTTTTGTGGGCGTCAGTTTGTGACTGGTAAAAATCTGGCCGGCTGTTTTGCCTAGCTTGGGAATCCTTTGAAAAACTTCGAGCATATCATCTGTTAAAGGAATTGTTCGTGTATCTCCATTTTTGGTTTCGTGAATTGTGACAAAGCGCAGCTCTTCGTTAATATCTCCCCATTTTAGTTTCACAATTTCCCCATAACGCATGCCTGTAAGCAATGCTAAGTGTACAATCGGATAAAGAAATGGATTAGAAGAAGATCTGCAAGCTTCTAAAAGGCGATTTTTTTCCTCTAAGGATAGATAACGATCTCTGCCACGCCCTTCCTTAGGTTTTGAAATTTTGAGCGCAGGATTCTCGCTAATCCATCCCCATTCTTTGACAGCCACCGAAAGAGCTTTGGAAAATGCAGCAATGTATCGGTTAACTGTAGATGGACTGCGCAAGCTTTTCTTTGAAGTTGCTTCGTTCAACATTTTATCGCGCACTTGAGCAATATGAGCGGGGGATAGATCTGCTAAATAAAGATTACCAAGCTCTTCCGTCCATCTTTGCAATAGCTGCACTTTTTTGTCGTAATATTTAGGATCCTTCGGCAAGCAATATTCCGCAAATCGATCAATCAAATTACCGACAGTGTGTTTGCGCGAAGCTGACTGGCTCTTAAACCTTCCATCTCGAATAGCCGCTTCTGTATCTTGAATCCATTTCTTTGCTGCAGTTTTTGTTCTACAACAATGACGTTGTGGAGGATGTCCTCTAAGTCGTACTTCAACGTGATAGCTCTTATCGCCATTCTTTTTAGTCAGCTCTCTAATCGTTCCCATAATGCCTCTTTGTTAAAAAATTACTTTATAATATTGAGAAATAAACTGGAACAGGGGATTGTCATTCCGCTGTTTTTGATAAACAAACCCTTTACTCAGAATAGTATGAATGGTAGATAAACAAAGATTTACGCACTTTTTACGCACTTGAAGCAAAATTTGATAGCTAAGCGCTTGATTTTGTAAATTATTTATTTTAAATTTAAGATTTGGAGAAAAAGGAATGAAATAGCAATGGAAGTGTTCTGGTTTATTCCAGCTTGACTCTGCCGAGTGCGTAAGAATTGCGTAAAAGCAAGGTTCTATAACGCTTGCGTAATCGCAGAAAAGCTGTTGTGGAGGTATTGTGGAAAAAGTGGGGCAACTTGGACTTGAACCAAGGACCAGCGGGTTATGAGTCCGTGCGTAATCCACTAATTACAATCATTAGCAACAGCTAACAACAGCTAGAATAGCAGTATCAAAGATTTTTATCTATTGCGATTATTTGCCATATCTGGCGATTTTTTGTAGCCATGTGGTCCATTCTTGGTCCTTAATGTAAATATATTTGAAAGTCAAACGCTGATGGTATATAGTTTGCTCTGCCTATAAACAAGGAATGCCTTAATGGTAGAAAGTGAACATATGCTTATCGAAAAACGTCATTTGAAATATGCTTAAAGATGCATGTGAATTCATCATAATGAAAATCTAAACGATAATAAAATTATGCAAGAGCAACGTTTAAATAATTCCGACTTATTTAATTGCAAAAAGAAAGGTTGAAAAGAAAACCAATGAATATAGTAATAACAGAATGGCACACCGTCCTTGTGTTAGTAGGTATTTTTTTAGTTATTTTTATGCTTTCTTGGCTTGCCTGGAAAACAATATTTAGAGAGCTCGATTACTACGAAATCAGATACACACAAAAAACAAAAACAAGGACATTATGGATAATTTTCTCCAGTCTCGTTTCTGCAACACTATGGTTGCATGTCTTACGCTTACTGCTTTCACTTCTTCGGTAAGGCAAAGCAAGTTTTTTTCTGTAAAATCTGAAATCTTTTTCTCTTAAGTCGTTTTTTTATGTGTTTTTTGCCCTTATGATTGATCGCATCAATTTTGCCATGCTCCCTTTTGGGTGAGGAGCATGGCAAAATTGACACTCACAATCAGGGTCAAAAAAATTTATTTATTCTTCCATTTTTAAGTAAGCCTTGCCACTGACCCAGTCCTCATGCTTATCAGCAAGTATCGCTGACACCAATCTTAAGCAGGATTTTTCGTTTGGAAATACCCTTACTACACTTGTTCGTCTACGTACTTCCTTATTCAAATTTTCTACCATATTTACAGTGCGAATTTGCTTCCACATTCTTCTAGGAAAGCTAAAAAATGCCAACCCCTCTTCAAAGTTATTTTCTAGCCAGCTACAGAACCTTTCTGCTTTTCCCTTAAAATTTTTAACTGTTTCATTTAGCCTTACCTTTGCCTCGTTCAAATCAATCGCTTGATAAATATCCCTTACCGCCTGTGCTATTTCTCCCCTCATTCCTAAGCTCGGTGAATAAGCTTGCGCATTTTGGCATAAATGAAAAATGCAACGTTGCCAGGGCACGCATGGCAGTGAAGTCCTTAAAGCTGCTTTTAATCCTTTATGATCATCGCTAACAATTAACTTTACTCCCTTCAACCCTCTTGTAAGCAGATCATCCATGAAATTCCGCCAATGAACTTCAGCTTCAGATAAGCCACAAGACACCCCCAATATTTCTCTTTTACCTTCCTTGTTAATCCCTACCGCTTTTAAAACAGCAAGATCTCTAACTTGCCCCTCATGTCTTACTTTTTCATAATGGGCATCAAAATAAATCACATTTATCTCATCTAATGGTCTTTTTCTAAATTTCTCAAGCTCCTCATCCAGAAGACTCGCTAGATTGGATACTTGTGTGGAGCTAATTTCCAATCCACAGAGTTCCTCTGTTACTTTCCTTACTCTTCTGGTCGATACCCCAGAAAAGTACATCTCTGCTACAGCTAGCTTGAGTGCACGTTCGGCACGTTCTCCTTTTTCCAAACATTGGGGATAAAATGATACCCCTCTTGCTTGGGGAACTTTTAATTCTAGCTTACCGCTCCGAGTTATAAGTGTTTTATCCTTATAGCCATTACAATATCCTTTTCGCTCATCCGATCTTTCATAATGGCCGGCACCTATTACTTGTTCCCTTTCCAACTTCATTAGCTCGTTAAGGAGTTTCTCTAAAATCGGATTAAGACTGATAAGTCCTTCTTGCTTCAAATCTGCTAAAGCTTCTAATATTTGGGGATTCAAAA
>JAJTHR010000182.1 GCA_021298935.1 Parachlamydia sp.
CCGACATAGGCATTGGATTTCTCAAATACTGGGACTAACTTTTCAATGAAATGAAGCGCCTCATCAAGAGTCTTATGCATTTTCCAATTTCCGATAATCGTCACGGGCCGATGAACCGGTTCCATAGTAAGAAGCTCCTCAAAAAATAAAAATCATAAAACAGAGATGGATGAAATACAATCACAATTTCATCCAATTCTTGAATATGATAGGATCGTTAAAAAAATTAAAGGAAAACATGCAATCCAACGATTCGCCCCCTTTATTAACAGTGACGCAACTCACGCAAGCGATTAAACTCAACCTTGAGTCCATGTTCCCTTTCATCCATCTTCAGGGTGAAATCACCAATTTAAAATTGCAAACCTCAGGACATCTCTATTTTTCGCTCAAAGATGCTAATGCTCAGATTTCAGCAGTTTTGTTTAAAAATGACGCGCTTATTTTAAAGCCCTTTCCAAAGCCGGGCGACCATGTAATGGTCAAAGGAGAAATTTCGGTCTACCCGCCAAAGGGAAATTATCAATTGATCGTACGGGAACTTGCCTATTTAGGGATCGGTGAACTGCTTTTAAAGCTCGAACAACTGAAAATTAAGCTGCATCAAAAGGGATGGTTCAAATCCACCCATAAAAAACCGCTCCCTCACTTACCCAAACGAATAGGCGTGGTAACAAGCCAGACAGGAGCGGTCATTCAGGATATTTTGCATATTCTGAAAAGACGCTTTTCCGGTTTTCATTTAATTCTTAATCCCGTCAAAGTGCAAGGCGAGGGAGCCGCGCATGAGATCGCACAGGCCATTGAGCAATTCAACAAGTATCAGCTGGCCGACGTTTTGATTGTCGGACGAGGAGGAGGCAGCCTAGAGGACCTTTGGGCCTTCAATGAAGAGTGTGTCGCTGCCGCCATTTTCAATAGTTCAATCCCCATCATCAGCGCCGTCGGGCATGAGACAGACCATTGCATTGCCGATTATGTAGCGGATGTGCGAGCTCCGACCCCTTCCGCTGCCGCCGAGATTGTCATTGCTGAAAAAAAACAGCAGCTGGATAAATTGCAATCGTTGCAAAAAAATATCAGGCAGCATGTGGTGCATCATGTCTTGCAAAATCGACATCGGCTGGAGGGTTTAAAAAGGCATCCTTTGTTCACCCACCCCTTTTCTCTTTTAGAGGGAAGAATGCAGACAATGGATGATTTTGGCGAAGAACTCGATGCCCTGTTTAGGCAGCGCCTTGATTACTTCCGCCATCGTTTGAAAAATGCCTCCTGCCAACTGGTCCTGTTGAAGCCGACACAGCAACTTCTCCATTGGCGCAAACGGACTGCCGAGCTGGAGAAGAGTTTTGTACTGGCATTCAACGCACAAACTTCAAAAGCCCGCAAGCATTTGCAGCAGCTGAACGATAGTTTGCAGGCAAGATGGGCCCATCGACACCTTCAAAGACGCCACCTGCTCGATAGCTGCTGCAGCCGCGAAAGGCTGACCCAAATGACCCTGGAAAAAATCCAACAAATGGGACAGAGAATCCAGCACATTCAGCAGGTTTTGCAGGCTGTCGATCCAAAAAACCTTTTAAAACAAGGCTACAGCATTTTATTTACAGAAAAAGGGCCTTTTGTTATAAATTCTATCTCTCAGCTTTCCAAAGGTCAGCAGGCAAAGCTTTTACTATCCGATGGGGAGGCTTTGATAACCATTAAGGAAGTAATAACCTGAGATTTGGGTTTATCTGCCTGAAAGTCGGGTAGATTGCGAGATAGCTGGAAAACATTTCATCGAAGATGAAATTTCTTTTCAGGTGGCCGCAAGATGCCTGAATTTCAGGCAGATAAACCTAAAACTCAGGTTAACCCCGTGGAAATGACAAACCCTAATACAAACACCCCTAAGTTCGAAACCGCTCTACAGCGACTTGAAGAGATACTCGAACGGATGAATGGGGGGACAATCAGTCTGGAAGAATCCCTTAAACTTTATGAAGAAGCGGATCAGCTGTTGGCGCTTTGCAATAAGCAGTTGAATGAAGCGGAACAAAAGATCGAGATTTTAGTTAAAAACCGGAACGGTGAGCTCCTTCTTGGAAACGATGGCCAGCCCCTTGTGCAATAAAGGAATTCAATGACCCATCCCCTTCTTTCCCAGATCACTTCTCCGGAAGATGTAAAAACCTTGACTCTTCCCGAGCTGGATCAATTGGCAAGCGAGATCCGATCCAGGATCATTGAAGTGATGTCAAAGAATGGCGGACACCTGGCTTCAAACTTAGGAGTGGTCGAGCTTAGCATCGCTATGCACAAAGTTTTCAACTCCCCTGAAGATAAATTCATTTGGGATGTCAGCCATCAAACATATGTCCATAAGCTCCTCACCGGCAGAAATTCCCGTTTTCAGGACATTCGACAGTACAAGGGATTATGCGGCTTTAGCTATCCAAAAGAATCTCCCCACGATCATTTTCAAGCAGGCCACGCAGGCACAGCTCTTTCTCTAGCGCTTGGGGTCGCTAAAAACAGGGATCTCACAAAGAGGCAGGAATACATTATTCCCATCATCGGAGACGCCACGCTGACATGCGGCCTTACACTGGAAGCTCTTAACAATATTTCAAGGGATTTAAAAAAATTCATAGTCATTTTAAATGACAATGCCATGTCCATTTCAAAGAATGTGGGCGCCATCACCCGCATCCTGAGCCGTCTGCTCAGCAATCCCACGACCACAAAAATTCATCAGGAAATAGACGGCTTTTTTTCCAAAATACCAAGCTATGGACCTATACTCACCCAGCAAGGGCACCGAATTGCGGAATCACTAAAAAACTTAGTCAGTCCGGCTGCCTATTTTGAACAATACGGGTTGTCTTACATCGGACCCATTGACGGGCATGATGTGAAAAGGTTGATCGATGTTCTAGAAGGGGTCAAAGACTCTGCCTGGCCGGTTGTCATCCATGTCCTGACGCGCAAAGGGGAAGGAATGGACGCAGCCATCCAAAATCCTGTGTGCTACCATGGAGCCAAGCCATTCAGCAAAGACACAGGTAAATTTCTCCCCACCACCGCCACCCAGCCCACTTTTCCTAAAATATTTGGCAGCCACTTACTCAAAATGGCGGAAAAAGACCCTAGCGTCGTGGCTATTACTCCCGCCATGTCCGCTGGTTCCTGCCTCGATGGTTTTATGCAAGCCTTTCCTGAAAGATGCATCGATGTAGGAATAGCCGAGTCGCACGCCGTCACACTTGCCGGAGGAATTGCCTTTGGAGGCAAAATGAAAGTCTTCGCTTCCATTTACGCGACGTTTTTACAAAGAGCTTTTGACAATGTCTTCCATGATGTCTGCTTGCAGGAGCTTCCTGTCGTCTTTGCGATTGACCGGGCAGGCATCTCAGGTCCCGACGGGTCTACCCATCATGGCATTTATGACATCTCCTTTTTAAATGCGATGCCCAACATGGTGATCACTCAGCCAAGAAACGGACACATTTTAAAAGAATTAATGGAATCGGCATTTCATTGGAGGAGGCCGACGGCCATCCGCTATCCCAATTTGCCGACTGAAGAACCAAACGAGCCGATAAGAATGCGGGAGTTGGGAAAAGGAGACCTCTTAAAGGAAGGCGATGATGTATTAATTATTGCCCTTGGCCATCATTGCACGACAGCTTTAAAGACCAGCTCTCTTTTAGCCGAAGAAGGAATCCAGGCCGCTGTTTTGGATCCTATTTTTATCAAACCCCTGGATGAAGAGCTTCTTTACAGCCTTCTTAGTACTCATACTAAAATTGTGACGATTGAGGAACATTCCTTGAATTCAGGGATGGGTGCCATTCTCAATCATTTTTTAATGCGCAATGGTTTTTCCTCTGTCCAGGTCCTCAATTTTGGCATACCTGAAACTTTTATTGATCATGGAAGCAATCAGGATTTGCTGAATGAAATCGGCCTTACACCTGATAAAATCGTCAAACAAATAGTTGCTCATTTTGATTTTAAGAAGGCTCCTTTATTACTTAATTCGAAAAGCTAATTTTTTATGATCATCGCTCTGTTCCCGAATGAAAGAAAGGATTCTTCCTTAAAAATCGCCGCTGAAATTTCAAAGTTTTTGCAATCAAAAAATATCACTATTGTGGCGGAAGATAAGCATGCAGAGACACTGAATGCCCTCTATTTATCAAATGTCGATCCAAGCGGCATTGATTTTAGAATTTCCCTAGGTGGAGATGGCACCATCCTCCGTTTAGTCCATCGCCATCCCGATCTGCAAGCCCCCTTGCTTGGCATCAACCTTGGCAGCCTCGGATTTCTTGCCGACATTCCCTACGATGACATTTATGCGAGCTTAAGTGATTTAATTGAGGGACGCTATATAATACAGGAGAGAATGATGATGGAAGGGGTCGCTCCCTCCGACAATCACTGCTTTGCAGTCAATGAAATTGTCATTCACCGGGCGCAAAACCCGTGCCTAATCGATTTGGCCGTCCATGTGGACGGACGCTATCTGAACACTTTTTCCGCAGACGGCCTCATCATCTCCACCCCGGGAGGATCAACTGCTTATTCATTGGCAGCAGGTGGACCGATTCTTACGCCTGAAATGAGGGCTTTCGTCCTCACCCCCATTTGCCCCCATACAATTTCTAACCGCCCGCTTGTCATGATGCCTGACCATTCGATTGAGATCACCTATCTCAATCATTACTTGCCAGTTGAGGTGTCAGCGGATGGCACTCCGCATTCCACTTTGGAAGCGGAAAAGAGCTATAAAATCATCCCGTCAACAAAAACATTTCCCTTGGTTGCCCTTCATCGCCATGATTATTTCTCCACATTAAGGGAAAAGCTTGGCTGGCATGGCCGGCTAAAAAATCTTAAAACCTAGTCCTTTCCCTTTGCACACAAACGGGGATCCTCTTTTCAAAAAAAAATCATAATGCAATAAATTTTAATAGCTTAAGCATTCCACTCCAAAGAACAAACATAAAGTTTTAAAAATCTTCTGGCAGAATTATTACCAAAGCGCGTATGTAAGGGAGTTAACCTTTTTTAGAAAACGACTCCCGATCAACATGTGCTGCATGAAGTGAACAGTCGGTCTCCAGAAGAGGTGCTTGGTTTGTTTGGTTAAGTGCTAAAAGAAAGAGTGCTTGAAAGCTAAAATGGCTTACATAGTAATGTTAGCCATCATTACTTAAGACCTTCACGCATTCGCATTTAAGGCACGCGAGCTATGAACTCAAGTGATTTGCAAGCGGAAATAACAAAAGAATCCTTTAAACTCAACTTTAGGAGTTAATTATGAAAAAGTTTATTAGCTTCAGCTTTATGGCAGCTGTTCTTCTTTCAATGACAAGCTGCTGCTGCGATCGTGATCCTTGCTGTGATCCATGTCCTCCAAGACCTCGTTGCTGCGAACCAAGACCATGCTGCCCAAAACCAGTATGCTGTCCTCCACGCTCCGAGCCTAAGTATTACGACAACGATTGCTGCTACTAGAATGCAATTTCATGCATTAAGCATGAAAAAGACTTAAGCAGGGAAGCTTTCTTCTCTGCTTAAAATATTGCACAAAGGAGATTTTGTAGCGTTGATAAGCAAAAAAAACTTATCACTGGCACAAAAAACCCTTTAACTTTAGTGAAACGTTAAATTGAAAGCAACCGTACTGAAAATCTTTATACAACCAGACCTTAACCAAGGAGTCGTTTAATGAGAAAACAACTAGGGGTATTCGCCTCGCTGATGTTTTTAAGTGTTTCGGCACTTCTTTGGACAGGCTGTTCCGGCTCAGGCCGTTACAGTAATGACTGCTGCGAACCATGCGCTCCGATGTGCGAGCCCTGCAAGCCAGTCTTCTGTCCTCCCCCATGCAGGCCTTGCCCGGAACCTTGCAGACCTATTTGCGATGAACCCTGTGCATGTCCACAACCATGTCCTTGCCCAGCGCCATGCCAACAACCATGTCCTGAGCCATGCCCTTGCCCTCAACAAGAAGAGAGTGCTTGCCCGCAGCCTTGCGCTCAGCAATGCCCGCCGGTTGATTACTGCCCGCCAAGATGTGCAGCTCCTTTGAAACCATGCAAATATGGCCCAATGGGAGAATGCTGCTGCAGCGGTGTGACAGTCAGAGCCCACAATCCTAAAATGTGCATATTGGGAGACCAGTATCCATTGGATATCGAAATCACAGCTTGCTGCGATGTATGCGAAGTTGTTTTGACAACAACGCTTCCTGAAGGCGTTACTTACATGAGAAGCCAGCCGGAAGCCCAGTCAGATGGAAGAAATATCATTTGGAGCTTCGGCAGCCTTAGCAAAGGACAGACCATCCCAGCCAGAATCTGGTTGAAAAGCGAAAGGGAAGGAGACCTCTGCACATGTTTCTGCGTGAAAGCAACACCTGTTGCCTTCTGCGCATTGCTTTGCGCTAAACCTGTTCTTGTTTGCGAAAAATGCGGACCAGCACAAGTTTGCCCAGGCGAGCCTATCCATTATACAATCACAGTGACGAACATTGGATCTTGCGCTGCTGAAGAAGTTGTCCTGACAGACAACCTACCCGAGGGCGTGGAACACGCAAGCGGCCAAAGATCACTTAACTTTAAGCTTGGCACATTAGAGCCTTGCCAGACGAAAAAAGTCAATCTCTGCGTCACAGCTTGCCGTCGCGGCAAAGTGTGCAACACAGCTGTTGTCTCTGCTTGCAATGCAAACCAGACATCGTGCGAATTCTGCACATGTGTATGCTGCTGCGCAATTGATTGTGAAAAAGTCGGACCGAAAGAAGTGCCTGTTGGACAAAATGCCGAGTACCAAATCACTGTCGTTAACACAGGCGATTTACCTTTACATGAAGTTGTTGTCACAGACACAGCTCCAACAGCTACCACAATTGTCAATGCACCTGGCGCAAATATTTGCGGCAAGCAAGCAGTTTGGAAATTAAGACAATTGAATGCAGGTGAAAAAGCCACATTCAATATGACCTTGACAACTTGCACTCCAGGTTATTTCGTAAACCATGTGCATGTGACTAACTGCGAAGGATGCGATGCCTGCTGCGAATTCGGTACAAACTGGAAAGGGCGCCCAGCTCTTGAAATCTGCATCACAAATGCAGACAATCCAATCTGTATCGGCG
>JAJTHR010000063.1 GCA_021298935.1 Parachlamydia sp.
AAATTTGACTTGTGATCACCTTCATCTTTAAAAGATCTCTCCTTGTTGATATTCAAAGATATCAACTTCGAAAAGATCTTTTAAATCTGAAGCGCTGACAAGTCAACTTTATGGTTTTATTTTTGGGAAATGGTATAATTTCGAAGGAGAGCTTTCCGACGTTTAAGCGGCTGGGGCAAAGAGTGGGGTTATGGTATTGATCGATATCGAGGTTAAAAAGAATGCGGGTCCCTTCGCGCGTTTTTTTTGAAACATCTCAGTGAAGCGTCGTTTCATGCGCCTGCTTGTCTGTATAAATAGGTTCTGGGCAAAAAACGTCTTCTGCTGAAGAGATTTGTTGGAGGCAGGGATTGGGCTCAACGACTTCTGGTACAACGTCAATGACCCCCTCATTATCCAATGGGTTTAAATTGAGCAAATCCCTTGAGTAGGTGTGAAATATTTGATCATTGGTGACGGGGTCAAAGGGGGCGCCGGAGCTTTGTGCGACCCCCTGCTGCACACTAATATTGTATAGTGCTACTCGAATGGCCGGCTGTTGCAGCAGATTTTTTGTAATGGCTTCATTCAAAGAAAGGGCTTTGGGCGAATTTTTTGCAGTCTCGCATTCTGCTAACAGGCCCTCTTTCCCATAAAAAAAATAAACAAAAAAAGAATAATTTTTTTCAAAAATGGCTCTTAAAAGATTATTGATCGGGCTAATTCGTATAATGCAATAGTTATTAATTTGCAATGACAGTTGCCTTCTGCAACGCCTTGCCGCAACAGGCTAGAGCAAAAATAATTAGTGCCATCATTATTAAGGCAAAATAGAGGGATGTATGATGCGCTAAGTAACCGATGCAAGCCGGTCCTAAAAGCAGACCGCCATAGCCGCAAGTCGTGACGACAGTGAGAGCTGTTTCGGTGGATATTGCGGCCAGCTTGCCGGAATAGCTAAAAATGATAGGCACCCCATTGGCAGCGCCAATGCCTATGAGAAAAAAGCCAAGTAACTCGATGCCACCCCAACCCCCATTGATAACCAGTGTCAGTCCGCAAGCAGCAATTAAATACCCGGCTCTAAAAATAGTAATTGTCTGATAACGCTTGATCAACGTATCGCAGAGGAAGCGTCCCATGGCCACGGCGGTCGAAAAAAAGGCATAACCAAGGCCGGCTCTGGAGGGCTCATACAGCAAAGAGGATTTTAAATATTCGGCACTCCAGTCAAGCATGGAGCCCTCTGCCATGAAGGCCATGAAGCAAAAGAGGCCGAGTAGCCAAAGGTCGTAATTCATTAAACCAGAGGCGGAGTGCTCCTGCACATGCGTTTTTTACGCTGCGAAGGGGAGGAGCTGCTTCCATTGTGTAAGCAGGATGGCCGCAACAGCCGCCGAAATGCAGAGCATGCAAAAGGGCGGGGAGCATTCCATTTCAAGCAGCAGGCTGACCCCTAAGGAGCCAAAAAGACCGCCGATGCTAAACCAACAATGAATTCCGGAAAGAATGGGAGTGGAGCTAGCGGCATCAATGTCGACCGCCTGTGCATTCATCGAGACATTCATGATGCCGGTGGTGGCGCCAAACAAAAATAATAGCAATACCAACGCTTTCAGGCTTGCGGCCAGTGCTAAAAAGGGCAAAAGGGTAATGGAAAGGAGTCCGGCGATCAGCACCGGGCGGCGGCTGCCTGTGCGACTCATCAGGCATCCTGTCAATGGCATTGCAACAAGAGCGCCAATGCCGAGCAGCAATAGGGATAATCCAAGTTCGGCATCATTGAGCTGCAGGCGCGATTTGGTTAAAGGAATAAGAGGCGCCCAGGAAGAAATGCAAAGGCCAAAAGAAAAAAATATTAAACGTATCGCATTTACCATAAAGATATAATATCCTAAACGTGTCGAATATGTCTTGACTTAAATTTATTTTAAAATAAAAAAAGAGAGAAATTTTAAGGGGCAGCAGTGCTTAAGTTATTGTTTAATTTTTTTTTATTTTGCACCGTTTGTCTGAGAGCTGACTCTTTTGATGTGGCTGTCAGCCTTGGCGAGGGGTGCCAGGTGGCCTGGCAGTTGAATTATCACCAATACCGGACGAAAGCCTACCCCTTTGATTGGCTGCGCTCTCCTCTGCAGAGTGTTCTGCTTTACATCAGCAACCAGGGTGCCTATTTATTTGATGCTGACAAACTTAGCATCGTTGGCCCTTATGCAGGAGATACGCAAAAATTGGAAGTGATCGATTTAGCGTATGGCCTATCTTCCTATCATGATTTTGCGGCTTATCCGCCGTTTGCAAATTATTCTGCGGTTAAGGAAAAGTACGACCGGCGGACGAAGCGTTTTTTTAAACTGCTTGATTCCAAAAAACGGATTCTTTTTATCAGGCAAGGCTCAGACAAGCAGGATATTTTAGCGTTGGATTACATGTTGCGTACGATTTATCCGAAGCTCAATTTTGCGATCCTCGCCATCCATGAAACAGAGGAATACAGGACAGATTGGGGCATGGCAAATATAAAAAATTTTTGCATGCCCCAAATTCCAGGAGATTGGATGGGAGATTACAGTCTATGGGGATTGCTCCTCAGTCAGTTTTCCATCCAGCAAGAAAAAATAGACAAGATCAAATGGTAGGATCTAATCCTCTTCGTAATCTTTCCTGACATCATTAATAAGGCCCGGATCGATTAACGTGGTCGTATCGCCTAAGGCTCTCCCTTCAGCAATGTCACGTAGCAGACGGCGCATGATTTTGCCGCTGCGCGTTTTAGGAAGGTCCCTTACGAAAATGATTTTTTCCGGCCTTGCGATGGCTCCAATTTTTTTAACCACATGCTCTTTAAGCACATTGACGAGAACATCGTCTGCCGGATAACCCTCTTTCAAAGAAGCAAATGCCGCAATGGCCTGCCCTTTCACCGGATGGCTAATCGCGACAACAGCTGCTTCTGCGACAGACGGGTGATCGACCAGTGCGCTTTCAATCTCGACGCTGCCTAAACGGTGGCCGGAAACATTGATGACGTCATCCATGCGTCCAAGCAGCCAATAGTAGCCTTCTTCATCAACACGGGCACTATCTCCACTCAGGTAGTAAGCTCCCTTGTCATTTTTCCAATAGGTCTCTTCATACCGTTTTTGATCCTTGAAAATGCCCCTCAGCATAGAAGGCCAAGGAGCCAGAATGACAAGGGGGCCTGCGTCCGTATTGGGCTCTTTTTTGATGGCAGCTTCAATGCCCGGAAGAGGGCGGACGGCGCTGCCCGGTTTCAAGGGCATTAATCCGGGAAGGGGAGCAATCATGATGCTGCCCGTTTCAGTTTGCCACCAGGTATCTACAATGGGGCACCTTTCCTGGCCGATATGCGTATAATACCACATCCAGGCCTCCGGATTAATCGGCTCACCGACTGAGCCCAAAAGCCTAAGGGTTGAAAGGTTTGAATTTTTCATCCATTTTTCGCCCCATTTCATAAAGGTGCGGATGGCTGTAGGAGCCGTGTAAAGGGTAGTTATGCCGTGTTTTTCAATCAACTGCCAGGTGCGGTCTTTTTCGGGAAAATCAAGGGCCCCTTCATAAATAAATGCCGTCATCCCATTGGAGAGGGGACCGTATACCACATAGGTGTGCCCGGTAATCCAGCCGATATCGGCTGTGCACCAGTAAATATCGCTGGGCTTGACATCGAAGACTAAGCGTGTGGTCGCTTTGGCGCAGACCATGTAACCGCCGG
>JAJTHR010000333.1 GCA_021298935.1 Parachlamydia sp.
GAGCCCACAATCGAGCTGACAACAATGGCTAAAATCCTTTATCTTCGCTTGAGCAAAGTACGGGGAAGTTAATAATACCATTTCCCAAAAATAAAACCATAAATTTGGCTTGTCAGCGCTTCAGATTTAAAAAATCTTTTCGAAGTTGATATCTTTGAATATCAACAAGGAGAGATCTTTTAAAGATGAAGGTGATCACAAGTCAAATTTATGATTTTAATTTCGGGAAATGGTATAACCTGAATTTTGGATTTTCTGCATGGAATACAGGCATCTTGCGGCCATCTGAAAAATTTTATCTTGAATAGAGTAAAGGCCATCGCCTTCGATAAAATTATTTCAATCTGTCTAGCAATCTACCAACTTTCAAGCAGAGAAAACCAAACTCAAGATTAGTACATAGTCATTTTACCATGGTCATGAATATATTCGCAAATACTAGTGGGTCAATTGTTCGGCATAAAATTTAACTTTATTATGCAGATAAAATGCTGATAAAACAAAAATTAAACCCTAATTTTAGCAGGCTCTTCAAGTATCTTAAGAATTTCAACAGCACAATATATTTTATCCCGCTTAGATACATTCATTTGTTGAATGACATTACAGCTTTCCAACTTTTGAATGCCTCTTTGGGCTGTGCTATAGGCAATTTTAAATTCCTCGGAAATCCTTTTAGTTGTGAAATAAGGATTGACAGCCAGGTAATCTACTATTTTAACAGGTAGTGTGGATTGGCTGCCGGCGACTAACATTTTCCATTGATGCAATAATTCATTAATTCTTTCTGTTCTCGATAACACATCCTCTGTTTGGACAGAAATGCCATTTAAAAAATAAATGAGCCATTCCTGCCAAGAACCACCCACGCTTACATGATAAAGCTGCTTGTAATACTCGTCACGGGTCGCTTCAAAAAAAGCGCTCAAATATAAAATAGGGGCAGGCAATATTTTTTGCTCAATAAGTAATAAAATGATCAGGAGCCTCCCAACACGCCCATTTCCATCTAAAAAGGGATGGATTGCCTCAAATTGATAGTGGCAAAGGGCGGTATGAATAAGGGGAGGAAGCTGCCTGTCATGCATAAATTTTTCAAAATCACCCAAACACTCCATTAGCTCATCGGGCGAGGGGGGAACAAATTTTGCTGTGTTGAGCGTGCAGCCTGGGGTCCCAATCCAATTTTGGCTGCGCCTAAATTCTCCCGGCTTTGCGTGTGAGCCTCTGACACCTCGCATTAAATGAAAGTGAATTTCTTTTATCAGCCTTAAAGAGAGAGGAAGCTCGCTCAATCTTGCAATGCCATAATCAAGAGCCGAAATATAATTTTGCACTTCCTTAAGGTCATCTTCATTGCGTTGAACGGTAATTCCTGCATTGGCCGCCAAAATTTCTCCTATGGTCGCTTGAGTCCCTTCAATGCGACTCGATAAGACAGCCTCCCTTGTAATAAAGGGTCTTATTAGTAGATGAGGATTGGGTAGCTTACTGCCTTCACACGCCAATTTACCCAATAAAAAATCAGCTCGCGACAAGGCATTAATCATCTGATTAGTCCACTTTATATCAGGTGGTAAAGGATTAGGTTTAAACGAGCTGTAGCCCGTCGGTTTCCTAATCATTTTTCCGGAAGCTGAATTGCTTATTTCCATTTATAGGCCTCGGTTATCTTAAAAGATACTTGTTATTATCGATATTGTCAATATTCGATAATAACACCATGCCACGTCACCAAAATTGCAAATAATTAACTCAGCTATTATCGAATAATATTATTTTCGCTAATAACACCCCTTTCCTATTATCACAGTTGCAAATTAGAAAAGGCTCTATTATCGTTTTCATACATTTTAGCTAATAACATTATTATAGCAAAGGAGCAGTATGAGAATGAGAACAGGAGCAAATTGATGCCTAATCATTCCTGCAAATTTTCTCATCACTTAAGAGTTAAAGCTCTTAAGTGATGTCTTGCTCTGTTGCTTCCCTCTCTTCTCGTTTTGCTCTCTACGGTTATTTTCCATCGTAAAAAACCCGCATTTCGCATTAATAAAAAAAATCTTGACATTTGATTCAAAAGATTTATTTTGGGAGCCCTTAACTTAAGGCTAATATTCTATGCATAAAGGGAAAAAAACAGTTTTTTACATGCTCCTTTTTTCGGGCATCCTTCTATTTTTCTTTTTCCTGATGCAAATTTTTGAGCTTTTCCATTTTCGCGAATACATTTCTGTCATCTTTCCAAAAGGGATTGTCGGCATCAAAGAGCGCAACCTTCTCTTGATCGTTCAAGCTCTCATGCTGCTTGTCGTTGTGCCCGTCTACATCATGACATTTGTTTTTTCCTGGAAATACCGGGCCGACAATCCGCAAGGGGATTACGACCCTGACCTTGTCGATCACAAGCTACTTGAAGTAATCTGGTGGGGCTTCCCTTTAGTCATGACGCTCATTGTCTGCGTGCTGACCTGGATAAAAACGACTGAACTAGACCCTTACCGCCCTCTAGAACCCATTCATAAGCAAAAGACCATCCAGGTCATTGCCCTGCAATGGAAGTGGCTGTTTCTCTATCCTGAAGAAAAAATTGCCAGCCTGAATTTTTTGCAAATTCCCAAAGAGATTCCCATCCGTTTTGAAATCACAGCAGATGCCCCCATGAACTCCTTTTGGATTCCGGACTTAGGCGGACAAATTTATGCCATGCCCAAAATGAGGACGTTGCTGCATTTGATGGCCAATGAAGAAGGCACCTTCAGAGGCCTTTCTGCAAATATAAGCGGTGTAGGCTTTGCCGATATGCATTTTCAGACGAAGGCATCAACCGAAGAAGACTATCAAAAATGGGTGCAGGCTGCACAAGACTCTCCCCGCTCTCTTGATTTCGAAACATATGAAAAACTGGCCTCACCGAGCGCTAGCGTTCCTCCCGAAACATTCCAATTGAAAGACGGGCAGTTATTTGAACAAGTACTCAATAAATATATGAAGTAATTATGTTTGGACGATTAACAGTTGAAGCCTTCAAACATGAAGGCAGCCAGGATTTTGCAGTCCTGCTCTCCCTTATCACAGGCGCTTTCCTAATTGGCCTGATCACCTATCTGAAACGATGGAAATGGCTGTGGAGCGATTGGCTGACGACCGTTGATCACAAGAAAATCGGGATCCTATACATGGTCGTTGTTTTGATGATGTTTTTAAAGGGATTGACCGATGCACTCATGATGCGTCTACAGCAAGCTTTGGCTGTCGGCGATGCGCAAGGATTCATTTCTCCCGGCCACTTTCAGGAAATTTTTTCCGCCCATGGCACCACCATGATCTTTTTTGTGGCTATGGGTTTTGTTTTCAGCCTGGCCAATTTAATC
>JAJTHR010000192.1 GCA_021298935.1 Parachlamydia sp.
ATAAAGTTGGCTTGTCAGCGCTTCAGATTTAAAAGATCTTTTCGAAGTTGATATCTTTGAATATCAACAAGGAGAGATCTTTTAAAGATGAAGGTGATCACAAGTCAAATTTATGATTTTAATTTCGGGAAATGGTATTATTGTCTCTTTAAATTTATTATTGAAAAATGTTCATTATTTTATTGTATCTCCAAAGTATTTTAACAGCTTTTTCGCGGCATTTTAGAACCTCAATTGTGAACAGCGTTCATAATTAAATTGGAAAAGCTTTATGTCAAATGATAAAGAATTTGTAATCATTGCAAGTTGTGTTCTATATATTTTTGAAAAAGCGAGGGATTAGATGGACGCACTGCTTAGATATTTACTCTACAATATTATTTTCAAGGTGTTGATTTTTGAACTTTTGATCATGGTCATTTGCCTCCTCGCCATCATTTTTGTAAAAGTATTTTCAAAAAGGAAAGCGGTCAAAAAAGAGCGTCTGCATAATGAGTTGTCTGAGCTTTTTCAACATTTTCTTTTAGGCAATCAGCCTGTCAGCTCGCTAAAGATTCCTTCCCACTTAACAGGTTTTGAAAATCTATTGGAAACGATTGAAAAGTTTGAGAATAGGTATGACGATCCAAGATGGCATGAAATTAAAAACCACACAGTTGATCTCTACCTTCTTCCACAAGCACAAGCCTATGCAGGCAGTTATTCATGGTATAAAAAGCAATTGGCTGCCCGCTCCTATCTCCTCCGTCCGGAAAAGGCACCTGAAAAGACTTTGAGAAAACTATTAGAGGATAAAAACTACCTGGTGCGTATTCCGGCCCTGTTTTGTGTGACGAAAACGCATTATAAAAAATTGTTCCATGAAATGGTGCAGCAAATGAGCCGGGAAAACAAGCTTTCTCAATTTACCTACCGAGATGCCCTTATTCAGGCAGACCAGGAAAAGTTTGAATGGCTGGAGTCCATTTTGGCATCTGAAGACGATCCGGAGATTGTTGAAATATGCTTAGATGTTCTCTCGACACGCTTCAATAAAAACCTCCTAAATTTGGCGCCCCCTTTCCTGACATCCAAGCACCGCAACTGCCGCATCAAGGCGCTTGAGGCGATCGGCAGCATTCCGGATGAAAAGGCGATTGCCCTATTAATGAATTATCTGGATGATTCCGATTCTAAAATCCGTGAGACTGCCATCGCCGGTTTGGAAAAACTGTATGTCAATAAGGCGATTCCGCAAATCAGCCCCCTCCTCAACGATTCGGCATGGGAGGTGAGGCTGCAGGCGGCTAAAACGCTAAAACACTTTGGAAGGGAAGGAATGGCACTGCTGAATGCCCAGAAAAAAGAGACCAGCCCGCGGGCCTACGAAATCGCCCAATTTGTCCTGTCCTATCCCGAATGAGTATATATTACTGATTCTGGATTTTGTCGTAGCCTTCTCGATGGGGCAACCAACCGATCCTTTTCGGCTTAGGAGCATAAAGCCCTTGGACTCTCCAATACATCAATAAATAATGATAGCCATTATAGAAAAGTGTGCATTTGAGTATGCGAAAAAAATCAGTCCAGCTTTTATACGTCTCATAGGAAATGTACTCGATGAGTAAAGACACAATCACCAGCATGATCAAAAATAGCCAGCTTGATAGCGCCAGGGCAAGCACGAGGAAAAAGTCAAGGGTGCCTAAAAAAATGGCCAGCAACAAAATAAAAAACCCTGAAATCTCAATGAGCGGAGCAATCTTTTCAAATACCGTCATGGGAATGACAAATAAGCCGATCGATCCATACTTGGGTTTAAACCACATATTACGGTACTGCCAAATATTTTGTGTAGTCCCCTTGTACCACCTCAAACGCTGCCTTCCTAAACTTTTAATGGTTTCCGGAGCTTCGGTCCAGGCAACAATATCTGGCAAATAGGTGATGCGGTACTTTTTCTTTTGCCCTAAATAATACATATGCATGCGCGTGATGATTTCGGTATCTTCAATAATCGAGTTGCGGTCGTAGCCGCCTATTTCCATTAAAGCGCTTAATTTAAACATGCCAAAGTTGCCGGGGATGACAAGGGCGCCCTTGGTCCAACTGAGCCCCAGCCGTTCCACTAAAAATCCCTTCATAAAATCGATCACTTGAAAGCCAAGGAGCATTTTTTTGGGGAAACGCACCTCGAGAATACGATTTTCGGAAATGAGGCACCCATTGACATTGCCAATCGAAGCATGGGCAGCCACAGCTTCCGGATGAATGAGGAAAGGGCGGATGAGCCTGTTTAAGGCATCATCATCCACTAAGGTATCCGCATCCGCACAGACAACAATCTCAGAGGTGCAGGCATTCAGGCCGGTATTTAAGGCATCGGCTTTTCCCCTGTTGACTTTATCGATGACCAATAGCTCGGGATTATGCGGACTTGTGTAGTAGCTTTTTATCTCGGCCGTCTCAAGCTGCCCGGGGAAAGAAATGGAGACGGGGACCAAAGAGAAGTTCGATTTTAACAATTCAAGCGTGCGATCTGTCGAGCCATCATTCACAATAATCAATTTTTTATAGCGGTACGATAGGCTGAGCATATTCTTGACCGTATGCACAATGTCCTTCTCTTCATTGAAGGCAGGCACGACAAACGTGATAGGGGGAAGGGAATTTGAGCGGACAATGCGAAAAATCGACTCGATAGGGACTTCACGAAACCTTAAAAGAACTGCGGCACAACCGATGCATGTTTGAATGATGGAGATTAAGGCAAAAACTAAAAAAATTGTCCCATAAATAATAAAAGCTTTCCATCCCCAGGATAGATTGGCAAAACCAACGATATCCAGAAGCTCAAGAAAACGGGCAATATCATGAAAAAAATTCACTTTAAAATCTCCAAATCACTTCAGCCCCCACCGACCAGATGGTGTATTTTTCCGTATCGCGGTAATAATCAGCGTTCAAGATGGCTTGCAGTTGATTGCATTTATAAATTAGGGTCCCTGTAATCAGATTGTACTGCCTGTGGTCCCATTTCATGGGAGGAAGGAATGCATTGCTGGATATGCATGGGTCATTAGTCAGAGGAAGTGCAGCAATATCCGGGCCAATCACAATATTTTGGGCAAAACGTGTGTGTGTGTCTTGCCAACCATGAGCAAAGCTCACATTGGTATAAAACGTATCCGCCCAGCAGACTCTCCAGTATTTTTCCAGTGTCATTTGCAAATGATTAATCAGCTGAGGCTTATATGTATAATAGTCGGGGATGTTTTTATCATACGACTGGTATTTGAAGTGGTAGCGAAATAAAATATTGTCGCTATAACAGGGGGGCCGCCATTGAATCCATGCTAAAGCTCGCTGCCCCCTGTTATGCGCAAAATCATCATACCAATAGTAATCCGCAATCAATCCCACCCATGTACGGCGGTAAATTTTCCTATCATACGTCCCTTCAATGAAATAGTAAGGGACAATCTTTGCCTGATTGGTGTCAAAGTCCCTTGCCACTAAATCGGAGCGGGTAAAAAAGCCGATTGTCGCCCGCTCGATCGGCTGGCGGTAAATGAAGTTGACTGAAAGCTCGCCGATCGTTCCCCTTAACGATTTGAATGAGCTGCAGCGATAGGGAGAATACATTGTCATCCCAGCTTGGGCATCAATTTCAAAACAGGGGCTGAGAACCCAGTTGGCGCCTATATAAAATCGTTGCACATCAAAGGAATAAAGATAGCGATCGTCCAGCAGGTCTTTAAGTTCATAAAACTGGTCTGTAACACTTCCCCACAAGGATAAATTATTCAGGAAAGGATAGTTAATAAGGGCTGTTCCGCCATAAACGGCATACCTGGCCGACCAGCGATGCACTGTGCTGTCCCACTGGTCCTCTTCATAGTAACTTGCTTTCACTGAAAGGGTAGGGAGGGTTAGATTTAAAATATTGTTATAACCCCTTTTTAGCCATTTAGGGTGTCCGCACCCTCCTGCCGCTTCGTGCCCTTCCTCTACAACCCGGATCATTTCATCATAAAGCTCAAGCGAAGAAAAATAATAATGTTCAAACTGATAAAGATCGGCAAGAAAGGATAAGGCAGTTAAATTGTTTGGGCTAAGTAATAAAGCCGAATCATAATAATCATGCGCCCTGCAAAGGGAGCCATCCAACGCTTCGATACGGCCGAGGCCTGCCCATGATTCAGCATCTTCAGGATCATTGTCTAAAAGGGAAAGAAAAATACAACGGCTTTTTTCAAATTCTTCTAAATAAATGTAGGCAAATCCCAAAGCGCGCCAAAGGTACCAGGCTTCAGGATCAAGGGCAATGCCTTGCATATACACATCAATGGCTGCAAAATAGCGCTGTAAATTGACATACATCTGCCCCAGAGGCAAATAGCGGGCAGGATCATCGGGAGACAGCTGCAAGAGGCGACAATAAAGATCGCGGGCCAGCTCAAAATCTTCGCGATCGGCATAGCGGCTGGCTAAATCCATTAAAGGGCCATCCTGAGAGTCTTGCCAGGCCCTTTGGACCCAAACGGCATCCGGTAAAAGTTGCGAAATAATAGCAAAGAGCTCCTGCGCTTCCTCATATCTTTTTTGCTTTAAAAGCAAATCGCCGTAAAACGTGAGAGCGGACAAATTTTTAGGATCGCTTGATATCGCCCGAATAAATAAATGCTCGGCTGCACAGTAGTCCCCTTTTAAAGCGAGCACACGACCAAGGCCCGCCAGTGCTTCGGGATTTTTAGCATCTTTTTCCACTGATTGCTGTAAAACCTCTTCCGCTTCCATGAGGTCTTTGTTAAACAGATAAGCATAGCCTAAAGCCACCCGCAGCTCATTGCTTTCGGGATTGATTCCCAGTCCTTCCGAATAAATGGGAATGGCGTGTGCATACTCTTTTAACTTAATATACATGTACCCTAAGCCATAATAGTAGCGAGGGTGGCCCGGTGAACGCTGTAAAATTTCCTCGTAAAGATCGGCAGCTTTTGAGTATTGTTCCTCTTTGACAAGCCTTTCAATGCGATCAAGCAGGGGTCCATTTTTTGCATCTTCAAGCGCCAGCTGAATCCATTCT
Source organism: Parachlamydia sp. (assembly GCA_021298935.1). GTDB lineage: Bacteria > Chlamydiota > Chlamydiia > Chlamydiales > Parachlamydiaceae > Protochlamydia. Next base: position 5,069 of record JAJTHR010000192.1, read on the forward strand.
TCGTGCGGGCTTAAATAAAGGAGCCTTTCGTAAACTTGGACAGCTTCCGGGTATTCCTTTAGTTTCATAAGCAGCTCACCCATAGCGGAGAGGGCAGCCGGCCGATTCGGATCAATCGATAAGGCCTTTCGCATTAAATCTTTTGCAAGGGAATAGTGTTGGTAGATGTATTCGACATATCCAAGTCCCGCAAGCGCATCAGGACTAAGTGGATCAAGCTTTAACGCATTCTCAAAATTTTCGCGCGCTGCCGGGTATTCCTTTTTTGAAAGATAGGCAAGCCCAAGGGCTGCATACAAATCGGCAGATGTGGGATCAATTTTTAAACCACGCGAAAACACGTCAATTGCTTTGTCATATTCCAGCAGGCGCTGATAGAAAAAACCGACCCTTAAATAATAAGGGCTGACTTGCGGAGAGGCAGTCAATAATTGATTCCATAGCATCTCTGCAACCTTGTTGTCTTTCCTCTCTTCGGCAGATTGGATCTGATCCAGAAGGGGTCCATGCACAGCATCTTCAATAGCTAAGGTTGTCCAGGCAGCCGATGGGTCGATCTTTTGGATCCTCAGCAGAATGTCTTTCGCTTCATCGTAGCGCCGCTGTTGCGTTAACAACCGGGATAAAAAGCTCAGGGCGGTCAATTGATCAGCCCGGATCTCCAGGGATTTTGCATAATAGCCTTCTGCCTGAACCGGTTCTCCTTTCAATTGGTAATAATAACCAAGGCCTGCAATGGCTTCGCTATTCCTCGGATTTTTCTTGAGGACAGCCTGGAGCAATCTTTTTCCCTGCTGCCTTTTCCCAGCTTCCAATAAAACAATCCCCAATGCCGTTTTTAACTCATATGATTCAGGGAGTGTTTCAAGCCCTTTTTTATAAATGGCAATGGCCTGGCTATACTGCTTGGTTTTTGAATAAAGCTGCCCGAGTTTGATATAAAAGTCTGCCCGTTTAGGCGCCTCATGGATCAGGGCTAAATACATGCTTTCCGCACGGCTGTAATCTTTGCTCTGTTCGCTTGCTTCTATATCAAGAAGGGTCGGCCCAAATCTGGCATTTTCAAGCCCTTCATGCGCCCAAAGAGCTTGGGGTTCGATCGTTAATAGTTGCTGATAAACAGCGGCTGCTTGTGTAAATTGTTTTTGATCCATTAAAAAAATGGCATAATAGGAAAGGGTAAGCAGTCGATTTGGATCGATTTCCAAAGCCTTCTTGAATAAGCTTTCAGCCTGATCAGCATGCCCTTGCAAGGCAGCAAGCCGGCCGAGTGCAGCCAATGTTTCTGGATTTCCGGGAGCTTCCTTATAGGCTTCCTGTAAAAGCCTTTTTGCCCGCTTCATTTTTCCTTTTTGCAAATCGGCCAGGCTTAAGCGAATTTTTAGTTCAACCGATTTTGGATTTTCCTTTAATTTTTTTGCATATAACCGGATGGCGGCTTTTTCATTTCCTTGGCTCGCATAAAGCTGTCCTAACCTTAAGTAGGCATCCTCAAATTGCGGCGATTGCTTGAGTATATCCTGGTAGCCCCTTTCTGCTTCATCCAGATGACCTTCTTTCTCGGCTCTTATAATGTCCTCCATTTGCAAACCATATTTAGCTCGCAAAAAGCCCTGTTCAGCCCAATTTAGCTGTGGATGCGATTGAAGGATGCGCTGATAAAGTTCGGCTGAAAGGGGATAATTTTTTTGCCGATAGCTTAAGTCGCTGTAATAGGCAAGGGCTGTCATGTCGCTGGGCGTTTTTGACAAAACTTTTTCATAAAAGGATGCGCTAAGCTTGTCGTTTCCGTTAAGGGCCTGCACCCGGCCAAGTCCAAGCAATGCCTCACTATTTTGAGGCTCTTTTTCCAGAACAAGCTGAAAGATTTTTTCGGCCTTTGCCAGCTTCTTGCCAAGCAAATAGGCTTGCCCAAGCGCTAACTGCAGCTCCAATGAATGAGGGTTTTTAGAAAGCCCCTCTGATAAAACCCGAATGGCATTTTTATTCATCCCAAAGTCATCATAAAACCTTGCAAATTCCAAATAGTTAAAAGCATCATTTGGATAATTGCGAATGAGTTTTTGAAAATGACGGATAATTTGCTTGAAGGCCTGGCTATTCGGCTGCGGATTGTTTTTTTTCAATTCATGAATGGCGTCCAAAACAGGAGCAGACCGCGCTTCCTGTATGGCAGAGGCGACCCAAGAACTTTTTGGCTCAATCACCTGTATTTTTTCATAGAGCTGAAGGGCTTCGCTATATTTTTTTTGCTTTGTCTTTAAATGAGCCAGATAGGAGAGGGCCAAGGGATCGGAAGGATTAATTTTAAGCGCCTGATTGTAAAAACTCTCAGCTTCCCTATAATTTCCTTTTATTTCCTCAAGGCGTCCGAGGCCCGCTTTTGCCTCAGCATTTCCTCCCTCTCTCTCATCGACTTGATAGAACAGCGAGCCGGCCGACCACTCATCTTTTAAGCTTAAGTAGGCAAACCCTGAAGCAATTTGAAGGGAGGGGTTATCCGGGTTAGCCTGCAACCCTTTTTGCAAGATGGCTAACGCTTGGGCATACTCTCCCTCTTTTGAATAGCTATTGGCAATCGCGATCAATATTTCAATATTATTTGGAAATTGCTTAAGGGCTTCTTCATAAATTTCCAAAGCTTCCCGGGCGTTCCCTTTTTCAAGAAGACTCCTTCCCTTTTCTAAAGAGGGACCGACACTGGCGCGAATTAATGCATCGCTAATCCATTTTTCGTTCGGATACTCTTCATTAAGACGCACTAATAGATCTTCCGCTTCTTTATAATCTTTCTGCTCGATATTCAGCTCGGCCAGATAAAATTGGGCTGAAATGTTATCAGGCTCTATTTGAAGGGCCTTGGCTAACAGCTCCCCCGCCAACTCTAATTTCCCTCTTTTTAAAGCGATTTGGCCCAGGCCTGCAAGGGAGCTCGGATGGCCGGGCATGCTTTGAAAAATCTCTTCGCTTTTTTGAAGCTGATTTGTATTTAAATAGGTATTGGCAACGGAAATTTTAATGTCATTGTTAGTGGGATCGAGGGCTAAGGCCTGGGTAAAATACTTCTCGGCTTGCTTGTAATTTTGAAGGGAGTAATATCCATCCCCCACAGCCCGCAGCAGTGTTAAATTGTTCGGATCTTTTTCCAACTCGCCTTGATAGTTTTCAAGAATCGCTTGCAGCCGATCGTCTCTATCAGACTTTTTGGTTGGCAGAATTTCAGCCTGAACGGTATCGGCTTGCCCGACAAAAAATAGACCTATCGCAAAAGCGAATAGGATGCAAAATGCAGTCTTCAGTTTCATGTAAGTGCTTCTTAAATTAAAAAGAGGGTATTTAAAGGTTTTTTAAAATTTTTACTAGAAAATTTTCGTTTGGCACTTTTTAAAAAAAAAAAAATCTGTTAATAAGAAAACTTTATGAATTAGCAAGGAAGTTATATGCCTTCAGAATATGCAGCCGACGATTTGCCTAAAGAATTAGAGAAAATGGATGCCTATTGGAGGGCTGCCAACTATTTATCTGTGGGTCAAATTTACTTAATGAACAATCCTCTGCTGAAAGAGGCTTTGCAGCCCTCGGATATTAAGCCCCGCCTTTTAGGGCATTGGGGCACCACACCCGGCTTGAATTTTATCTATGTCCACCTCAACCGGCTCATCAAGAATAATCATCTGGACATGATCTACATCATTGGTCCGGGGCACGGGGGACCGGGCATTGTTGCCAATACCTACCTTGAAGGGACTTACAGTGAATATTACCCTAATGTTTCGCAAGACGAAGAGGGGATGAAGGAGCTTTTCAAGCAATTTTCTTTTCCCGGTGGAATTCCCAGCCATGTGGCCCCTGAAGTGCCCGGCTCTATTCATGAAGGAGGGGAGCTCGGTTATGCCCTTTCACATGCCTATGGGGCTGCAATAGACAACCCTGATCTCATCGTCTCCTGCGTCATTGGTGATGGGGAGGCGGAGACAGGCCCTTTGGCTGCTTCCTGGCATTCCAACAAATTTTTAAATCCGGTCAGCGATGGGGCCGTCCTCCCCATTTTACATTTAAACGGTTATAAGATCGCCAACCCTACACTCCTTGCACGCATAGACAAAAAAGAGCTTGAAAGCCTGCTGATCGGATATGGCCATAAGCCTTATTTTGTGGAGGGTTCCGATCCTCATCACATGCACCAGGAAATGGCGAAAGTTTTGGATACCGTGCTGCAAGAAATTAAAGAAATACAAAAAGAAGCGCGGTTGAACGGGATCAAAGAAAGGCCTCGATGGCCCATGATTGTCCTGCGTACACCCAAAGGATGGACCGGCCCTAAAGAGGTGGATGGCAAGGCGACCGAAGGGTATTGGCGCTCGCACCAGGTACCTTTTTCCGATATGGGGAAGGGGCATTTGAAGTTGCTTGAAGAATGGATGAGAAGCTACCGGCCTGAAGAACTTTTCGATGAAACGGGCAGGTTGCTCCCCGAACTTGCCAAGCTTGCCCCTAAAGGGAAAAGGCGGATGAGTGACAATCCGCATGCCAATGGCGGGCTGCTCCGGCGCGATCTTCGCATGCCGGATTTCCGCTCATACGCCCTGGAAATTGGCAATCCGGGAACAACAGAGGCTGAATCAACCCGTATCATGGGGAAATTCCTGCGGGACGTCATGCGTCTGAACATGCATAATTTCGTGGTAGTAGGACCGGATGAAACTGCCTCCAACCGCTTAGGCAGTTTATTTGAAACCACCAAACGGCGCTGGATGGCCGATTTCCTAAAAGTCGATGAGGATGGAGGAGACTTGTCTCCCAATGGGCGGGTATTTGAAATCCTCAGCGAGCACACCTGCCTTGGCTGGTTGGAGGGGTATGTCTTGACAGGCAGGCATGGCCTCTTTTCAACCTACGAAGCTTTTGCGCACATCATTGATTCGATGTTTAACCAACATGCCAAGTGGCTGCATACGGCAACACGCATTGCTTGGCGCGCTCCCATTGCTTCCATTAACATTTTACTAAGCTCCCATGTATGGAGGCAGGATCATAATGGCTTCTCCCACCAGGATCCAGGATTTATCGACCATGTCATCAACAAAAAAGCGGAAGTGGTGAGAGTCTACCTTCCACCTGATGCCAATACCCTTTTATCTGTTACCGATCATTGCCTGCGCAGCTTAAATTACGTCAATGTCATTGTGGCAGGGAAGCAGCAGGCGCTGCAATACCTAAGCATGGATGCGGCGATCAAGCATTGCGCAGCAGGCGTCGGAATTTGGGAGTGGGCAAGTAATGACAAGGGGGAAGAGCCTGACGTCGTGATGGCCTGTGCGGGAGACATTCCAACGCTTGAAACCCTCGCTGCCGTGGACATCCTAAGAAAAAATATACCTGACTTAAAGGTGCGTGTGATCAATGTTGTCGATTTGATGACCCTGCAGCCAAGGGAAGAGCATCCGCATGGCCTTTCGCATGCCGATTTTGATGAAATGTTTACACCTGACAAACCCATTATCTTTGCCTACCATGGCTATCCCTGGCTCATTCATCGCCTGACCTACAGGCGGCATAACCATGAAAATATCCATGTGCGTGGCTACAAGGAAGAAGGGACGACAACCACTCCCTTTGATATGGTGGTATTAAATGATACCGACCGCTTTCATTTAGTGGGAGATGTCATCGACCGTGTGCCTCGGCTTGGCTACCATGCGGCCTACCTAAAGCAGGAAATGCGCCATAAGCTGATCGAGCACAAAGAGTACATTATCAAGCATGGCGAAGACATGCCATCGGTAAAAGAATGGAAGTGGCCCTACTAATCAGTGGTTAGAAATAAACCTGAGTTTGGAATTTATTTGCCTGATATTCAGGCAAATAAACTCACAAACTTAGGGGTTAAGCCTGATCCGCACGGGTGAGGCTTATACTCACTTCTGCCAAAAGGAGCAGATGAATAAGCAGATCTTTTGAATCTCAATTAACTTCAAAAATGCTCGCAATATTAGTAAAATATTGCTGCGCTTTTTGAATTAATTGATTTTTCAAAATCTCTTGTTTTTTCATTTTGCTCTTTTTGGCAGAGGTGAGTTACTAATTAGTTCCATTGCAAAAGATATTCTGTCAGATTTTTTAATGGAATTTGGTGACATTCTTTTGAAAGCCTCAAGGATTGACCATCATAAGAAACGATGATGATTTCTTTGAGTTGAGGAAAAGTTTTGGCAAGATTGGATGGAATCTTTATTGGATCGACGCCCATGATCCCCAGCTTGGCATCGAGCGCAAGGAGATCTCCTTTTTCATTTTCTAGAAGAAAATCAACCTCTTCCCCTTCTTTAGTCCTCCACATGCTAATTTTCCAGTTTTTGCCAAAATTCATTTTGCATTTGACAATTTCGCTTAATACGAGGGTTTCAAATAGAGCGCCTGCCTGTGGACTTTGGATCATTGGATGAAATTCCAGCCAGCCTTGAAGACGTGCAGCAAGACCTGTATCCATAAAATAAACTTTTGGCGTCTTGATTAGCCTTTTGTTGAGGTTTGACTCGGCAGGCTGTAAAAGATAAAGAAGCTGAGTTCTTTCCAATATTGAAATCCATTCATTGATTGTCACAGACTTAATACCACTATCCTTGGCAAGAGAGGAGTGGTTTAAAAGATTTGCTGTGCAAGCAGCAATCATTCCCAAAGCAATGTGAAACTCTTTTTTCTTAGCTATACCTGCGCTGAGGACAATATCTTTTTCAATATAATTGAGAATATAATCATTCAAGTATTGAATAGGGTCTAAATGGGGATTGGTATAAAGTTCAGGCCAGCCGCCATGGAAAAGGATTCGATTGATGGATATATCAGGAAAAGCATTTTTAAGCTCATTTACTGACAATGTATTCATACAAAAATAGCTAGCTCTACCCACAAGTGTTTCTTTAACATTTTTATCTAACAGGATGTGATTTGAACCGGTTAGACGAAATAACACCTGAGGTTTAATTGAATCTGAGGAAAAGACATTTTCCCGTTTTATTTGATCGATAATCCTTTTGATTTCCGGGAAAACATTAGGAGCATACTGGACTTCATCTATTAATAGGGGTGGAGGATATTGCGCGATGAATAAAGCAGGATCACGTTCAGCTAAAAGTATACTGCCACCTTGAACATTGGACACGAATTTGCGATAAATGAACGCAAAAACAAGGAGATCCAGTATGGAAGTTGGTCAAGCCAAACGTTGGACAGCATCACGAAAAATAGAGGTAGTGCTTCGTCTTTTAAGGGGG
>JAJTHR010000305.1 GCA_021298935.1 Parachlamydia sp.
AACAGACTCTCACGCGCTATAAACCTCATGGAATTGTCGCCGTCCTGGGGCCTTTCAATTTCCCGGGCCATCTTCCGGGAGGCCATCTACTTCCTGCTTTGCTGGCTGGCAATACGATCATTTTTAAGCCGAGCGAATGGACGCCGCTCATCGGTGAGTTCCTTGTGCGTGCGTTTGAACAAGCCGGCCTTCCGGCAGGCGTGATCAACCTGATTCAGGGAGGCAAAGAGGCCGGCAAGGAGATCGTTCAGCACCCCCGCTTAAAAGGGCTTTATTTTACCGGCAGCTACCAGGCAGGCCTATTCCTTTCAAAGCTTTTTGGAGCCACGCCAGACAAGATCTTGGCATTGGAAATGGGTGGAAATAACCCATTGATTGTAAGCAACGTAGATAATATTCAGGCAGCCGCCTCGCTCGCCGTTCAATCTGCTTATCTCTCGTCCGGTCAACGTTGCACGTGTGCCAGGCGCTTAATTGTTCCCCGCTCGCATCAGGGGGATGCATTCGTGGATGTATTTCAAACGCTGGTTCATCGAATCAAAGTGGGTCCGTATACGGACAGGCCTGAGCCCTTCATGGGACCTGTGATTCACAACAGTCAGGCCGCACACTTATTAAAGATCCAACGTGAACTTCAATCTTTAGGGGGCATTCCGCTTATTCCTATGAAGCAGCTAATCGATGAGACACCCTTTTTATCACCCGGATTGATTGATGTGACAGAAGTTAGCCTGCGGCCTGACGAGGAATATTTCGGCCCGCTTTTGCAACTGATTCGCGTCGCTGATTTTGAAGAGGCCGTGAGGGAAGCTAACCATACCAAATTTGGACTTTCTGCCGGGCTATTTAGCGACCTTGAAGAAGAATACCGCTATTTTTTTGATCATATCAGGGCGGGGATCGTGAACTGGAATGCTCCCTTAACGGGAGCCAGCAGCAGGGGCCCCTTTGGCGGCATAGGCTGCAGCGGGAATAATAGGCCAAGCGCCTATTTTGCAGTTGATTACTGCGCTTATCCCGTCGCATCGATCGAATTTCCTATTTTAATGGATCAGAAAAAATCTCTTCCAGGAATTTAATTTTGCAAGACTTCCAATCCACCCTTCAAAAACGAGTCAAAGGACTCTTTTATTTTGATCCCATTCCAAAACGGATTTATAGCGTTGATGCCTCCATTTTTGAATTGGAACCCCTTGGAGCTGTCCTCCCCTTTTCAAAAGAGGATTTAATTGAAACATTAAAAATTGCTTATGCCTACCGGGTTCCCGTGACCGCTCGGGGAGCAGCGACCGGCATTACGGGCGGCTGTTTGGGAAGAGGCTTGATTATCGACTTATCAAAAATAAATGCCCTTCTTTCCATTAACCTGGAAGAAAAAACGGTATCTTGCCAGCCAGGCATGACGCAAGACGACTTGAATCGCCAGCTGCGGCCCTACGATTTAAGACTTGGGCCCGATACTTCCACAGGAAACAGGGCCACGATCGGAGGCATGCTTGCCAACAATGCTGCCGGTTCGCGCTCATTGCATTATGGACGGATGGTCGATCATGTGCTTTCTGTAGAGGTGGCAAAGGCGGATGGCTCTTTGATGACATTCGGCCCGTTAGAGCCGCATCAATGGCAAGAAAAACTGTCCCTTTCAACAGATGAAGGCACCCTTTATAGGGAAGTAGATCGCATTAGGAGCGCCTATGCTAAAGAAATTAGAGAAAAATTCCCCGCCATTCCGCGGCATGTATCAGGGTATAATCTCGATAGCCTCCTCGAAAGAAACCCTCCAAATCTTGCCCAATTGATTGCAGGGTCAGAAGGGACGCTCGGCATCGCGACAGCCATCACAATGAAAGCTTCCAATCCCATCTCCCATCCCGGCCTTTGCCTTTTTTTCTTTCATGACATGCTGGATGCTTTTAGCCATGTCTCCCGCCTACTCATCTACAATCCCTCTGCAATAGAGCTCATTGACAACCAAATTATTCAATTGGGACGGGACTCCCCTGCGTTTAAAAATGAATTAGGCTGGCTCCCAGGTGACCCAAAAGCCCTGCTAATCATGGAAATTCCCGGCCATTCAGAAAGGGAAACCCAAGAGATGCTTCATCGCATCACAGCTGAGACGAAAGACATTGGCTATTTGCAAAAAAATATTTTAGAACGCAAGCAAATGGATCAAATTTGGGCTTTTCGCAAAGCGGGCTTAGGGATCCTGCTTTCTAAAAGATCATATAGCCGCGCCGTGGCCTTTCTGGAAGATGTGGCAGTTGCCCCCAAGCAATTATATGTCTTTATGTCTGAATTTTTAAAACTTCTTAAGCGGCATGGCAAAACAGCCGGTATCTATGGCCATGCCGGATCGGGATGCATGCATATACGTCCTTATATGAATTTAAGCGACCCTCAAGAAGTGACCTTGATGCGTGAAATGATGAAGGAAACGACTTCCCTCCTCCTCAACCATGGCGGAACGCTAAGCGGAGAGCATGGGGATGGGTTGATTCGTTCATGGCTGAACCCCCATCTTTTTGGCCAAGAACTCATGCAAGCCTTCAAAGAGATAAAGCTCGCCTTTGATCCCGAGCAGCGGCTGAATCCAGGCAAGATTATTCCTATAACCGATGAATTTGAGGAATTTCGCTTTGTTCAAAAGCCGCTGATCGAGCCTGCCACTTTCCTTGATTTTAAACGGGAGGGAGGCTTTGCGCTATCGGTGGACCTTTGCAATGGCAATGGCCTTTGCCGCAAAAAAGAAAAAGTGATGTGCCCCTCTTTTCAAGCGACCAATCAAGAATTTCATTCGACAAGAGCACGGGCCCAAGCCTTGAGGGGAATCATCACTGGACGGCAGCCAATGGGCGATTTGACAAGCCCGGATATGCATGCTGTCATGGATCTTTGCATTTCATGCAAGGGGTGCAAGACCGAGTGTCCCTCCCAGATCGATATGGCGAAAATAAAAGCCGAATTCCTTTACCACTATCAAAACAAGCACGGCATCCCCTTTCGTTCCCATATTTTTGGCTCGATTGGGGAAATAGCTGAGTGGTCTTCCCCTTTCGCCCCTGTTATAAACTATCTCCAAAATTCTAAATTCTTAAAAAAAGGGAAGGAGTGGGTTGGTTTGACCTCTAAGCGGAATCTTCCCTTGCTGGCTCGCCAAAAATTCTCTGTCTGGTTTAAAAATACCATTCAACCGCCTCATCTCAAAAAAGAAGCAGCCCTTTTCAATGATACCTTTACGGAATTTTTTCACCCCTCGATTGGCCAGGCTGCTGTGCAGGTTCTCAATGCCTTTGGCTATCGCGTGTCTCTAATCCCCTGGAGCTGCTGCGGACGCCCCGCCTTATCAAAAGGACTTTTGGCGCAGGCAAAAAGCCAAGCTACAAAAGTGCTGGCTACGCTCGCCCCCTTTGTCCAAAAAAAAATCCCCATCATTGGGCTTGAGCCTAGCTGCCTTTTAACCATCCGTGATGATTATGAAGGACTGCTGAAAAGTAATTCGCTTGCGGCCTCTTGCTTCACATTGGATGAATTTTTGAACGACAATCTTTCTAATGTTTCTTTTCAAAAGGTGACACCTCAAAAAGTACTGCTGCACGGTCACTGCTATCAAAAAGCCCTGGTCGGAATGGAACCCACTTTGAATGTTTTAAAAGCGGTGAATGGATTGGATGTCAGTGAAATCCCTTCAGGCTGCTGCGGCATGGCAGGCTCTTTTGGCTTTGAAAAAGAGCATTATGAAATCTCAATGAAAATCGGTGAACTCGTCCTTTTTCCAACCCTACTCAATACGCCTAAAGAGACGGTGATTGTCGCAAGCGGCACCTCTTGCCGGCAGCAAATTTTTGATGGTACTAACCGTTCAGCCCTTCACCTTGCCGAAATTCTTTTGAATAGCATTAACTAAGAGCGTGACCCAAAACCTTAATTTTGCTATAATACCATTTCCCGAAATTAAAATCATAAATTTGACTTGTGATCACCTTCATCTTTAAAAGATCTCTCCTTGTTGATATTCAAAGATATCAACTTCGAAAAGATCTTTTAAATCTGAAGCGCTGACAAGCCAACTTTA
>JAJTHR010000230.1 GCA_021298935.1 Parachlamydia sp.
TAAAGTTGGCTTGTCAGCGCTTCAGATTTAAAAGATCTTTTCGAAGTTGATATCTTTGAATATCAACAAGGAGAGATCTTTTAAAGATGAAGGTGATCACAAGTCAAATTTATGATTTTAATTTCGGGAAATGGTATTAGCTTTCATTTTGCTCTTTTTGGCAGAGGTGAGTTAAGAATTTAAATCTGCAAAGGCCTGTTGGACAGTCTGGATAAAAAGCGTTTGTTTTTGATTTTGTTCAATGAGTTGCTGGTTATCACCTTCAATTCTACGAAGATCATTTTTATTACTATCGTGTGAATTTTTTAAAAGAGTAAATTCATCTTGCAGAGCCAATAGCATCTCAGATAAAAATTTATTTTTATTACTTAGCTCTTTAAAAGATGATCTATACATCTCTTTTTTTATCTTAGTTTTGGTAAGTTTATTTTCCCGTTCCTCAATAGCCTCTGAAATTTCTTTTTTCAATTTTTCATAACCATTACTAAATTGAGCAATTGTTAATTCTTTTTCTTTATTTTCCTGATTCAATACTTCAATTGCGTGCGTATAATTAACTTTTAAATCCTCTAAATCAGATTCAAGGGAGTTTTTAGCATTTTTTTCTTCCAAAAGTTCTTTTTGTGTAGAAAAAAGGGAAGCGCTCAATTGGACATTCACATTGATCAAATTCCCTAATTCTTCTTCTTTTGAATTAAGAGCGGCTAACAATTGGTCAATTTTCTTAGCCTGGAGCTCGACCTTCCTTCTTTTTGAATTCGCATCTAATTGATGCCTTTCACACTCTTCTTCAGCTTTTCTTTTTTTAGATTCTAAAATTTCAATTTGTTTATTTTTTGCAATCTCATCTTTGATTGCTCTATCTTTTACAATTTGATAACAAGATGCCATTTCTTTCAACTGGTATTCCGTAAGCTGCAAACACTCTTCAGTAGTTTTGTTAGGCTTCGCAATCAATTTTCTAATTTTTGTAGTAATCCCTTCTTTTTCAAGAGCATTTAAAACAGGATATTTTTTTTCAGGGGTGCTATATGTTCCTTGGCCTGAATAAGAAGTTAGATTTTGAACACTCATAAGTTCCTTAGATTATATTTTGTTAATACGTTCTATATACAACAAAAAAATAGTTAAGATATTAAAAAGATTGTATTAATTTTTAATAATAACTATTATTATTATTTTTTATTTTTTTATTGCTCTCAAAAGATTGATCTAATTTCCGTTTGCGATTTAATGATTGTGTCCAGCGAAAAATTTTGCGTGGGGAATTAAAATAATCATTGTTGACTTGCAATTTAAATAAATTCATCGATTCTATTAATATTAAAACCAAATCTTCATTATGATTATATTTTTTCATAAAACAATGGGGCTTTAATTTTAAAACTTTTAAGTCTTGTAAATCACCGTAGGATGAAAAGTCAATTTCACCATCTGCTTGGCTGGCCATTTTTAATTTTTTAATTGGAGTGCTGCAAAGAGGCTTCAAATTGATTTTACCAGTGCCATCAATACGTAAAGACAGGGTGCTTAATTTTTGTTTATTTTCTAGGGAAGATAAGTCAATCGAAATATTGCAATCTAAAAAAAGTTTTTTGAGCTCGGTTAAATCGTTTAAGGCAACAATATTGATAATACCAGTGCGGCTTCCGAGTTTAAGCTTTTTTAAATGAGGTAAAGAACTTAAACAATTCAGGTCATCAAGCCCAATATTTTTTAAATTTAAAGTTGTCAGTAAAGGGATTGAGAGGTTGAGATGTTCTAATTTAAAAAGGGAATGCGGGGGCACAATTTCAAGTTTCCTGACCCCTTGCTGCTCTCCTAAAAAAGAAATTTCCTTTTCAAATTCTAGCAATGATTCGTTTGTCAGATCTCTTTCTATGTTGACCTGAATTCCTCTTTTTTTATCTCCTTTACGCTCCAATAAAAGAAAAGAATGATTGGTAAAAGAGTCCTCTTCAATGGCAAGATCGCTTTTAACAATTTTCATTTTTTTTAGCCGATCAGATAGCTCAATCGCATCAAAATTTAAATCACTCTTTTTTATTTTTATTTTTATTAAATTTTTTAAAAATACATTGGATTCATTTCCAGTGTGTTTAACTTTAAAAAAAGAAATATTTTGTAAAGGTTTTACAAACGAAATCTCATTTAACTGGAGTTGATTGAAATGGACAGTTTTTAACTGTTTAAGCCCACTTAGGCAAGACCCCGTAAATGTAAAATTTTGCCTTGAAAAAACATGCAGCTGGGTAAGTGCGCTGTGTTGTAAATGATAATCTTCATTATTTACAACAAGTCCAAGACAGCTTAAATGGGGGCATAATTGAACAAGCGCATTCACTTGCTCTAATGAAAGATTCCATTCTTTTAAATTCAAATTTACAATATGATTCCCATTTATTTTTAAAAATTCAATCAACGTTTCTAATTTTGTCATCCCTGGAAGAAATTCACTGGAGAATGAATTAATTGCATTTGTGTAAAAACCTTTAAATAGTTGATCCATTTGTTTATCAACTAATCTTAAATCGGAACATTTATGCAAGGATAGAGTCCTTCTGTCAGGAAAAAATAGGATGGTAATCAGATCATCCGGTAAAACACGCAAACGGTCTTTACCTATGTGATTAAAAGTTTTTAAAAAAATTTCGTTTGCTTTTTCAATCTCATCATCGATAGTTTGATTTGCAACAAATCGAGAGGCATATTCATAAATTTTCCAAAGGCCAGGCGTGTGCTTATACTGGCTAATTTCAACAAAATAGCTTTTTGTAATCTCTCCAATGTATGCAAAATTTTCAAACTTATCATCATGATAGTTTGGAAAACTTCCCTGTTCGCAACCCTGTTGAATTTCGAAGAAGCAATCTTTTAAATTATTCATTTTATTCATTTATTATTTTTTTAACACATTAACAAATTTATTAGTTAAAGTCTATTTATAAATTATTTAACATTAACGTTTCGAATTTTTTAACCATTTTTTCTGCTTTTAAAAGCTCCACTAAATCAGGATTGGCGATAGCTAGTTTACCAAATGCAATCAATTCAAATTCTTTGTTTCGGATTGCCTGGCTACCGCTCTCTATCGTATAGCCTCCACATCCAATCACTTGTTTTGTAAAGTGTTTTTTCAAAAAAGCTGACACAGGCATGCCCAATCCCCCGCTTTGATTTATGTCATCGTCTGACGATGCATGCACATATGCAATCCCTCGCCTTTCAAGTTGATTGAGAAGGTAAATAAAGACATCCTTGTCTCTTTCATCTTCTTCGATATTTTCCATACTGGGAATCGGAACGGGAGATAAACGAACACCTAATCGATCGGGGCCAATAGTTTCGATTAACAAATCAATCATTTCCAAAGGATAGCGGCACATATTTTCACTACTTCCTCCATATTGATCGGTACGATTATTAGAGTAATAATGCAAAAAGGAATCCAGCAAATAACCATTGGCTGCATGCAATTCAATTCCGTCGCATCCGGCCTGAAGGGCATTATCGGCTGCCTGTACAAAAGCCCCTTTAACCTCAGCCATTTCCTTTTCATCTATTTTTTTTGAAAAGCCATATTTAAGCTGCCCCCCCGTTCTTGGAATGGAAGCTTTTTTAGGAAGGGTTCTTGAGGCTGACAGGGGTTCTTGTCCTGAGCGGAAATGAGGATGACTCATCATGCCGGCATGCCATAATTGCAAAAAAAACCTAGCCCCCTTGGCGTGCACTTTTTTGCACACATTTCTCCATCCCTCGATTTGATTATTAGAATAAATGCCGGGTGTTCCAAAATACCCTGAGGCATCTTCGCTGACCATGGTCGCTTCACTGATGATTAAGCCAAAGCCACCCCGCCTGGCATAGTAATCAGCCATCGCTTCCGTCGGTTTATTCTGATCGGCAAAGCACCGCGTCATGGGGGCCATCACCATACGATTTTGCAAATGAATCAAACTATTCAAATCATAGGGCTGTAACATCGTTCACCTCCTCTCTTTTTGAATAGAGTTTGCAAAAAGAAGGTTTTTTTGTATAGTAGGTACAAAAAAGTAACTGGATTTATGAAATCAAAAAAATTAGACGAAAGACTTCAAGGATGTCCCGTGGAAGCTTTTCTAAAAATAGTGGGACAGCGTTGGAGTGCTTATATTCTTGGCACCCTTTTAAGAAATGGCGTGGTGAGGTTCGGTCAATTAAAAAAGCTAATTCCTACCATTACACCAAAGGTTTTGACTGAGAAGTTGCGCGAGTTGGAGACAAGCGGGCTTGTTCATCGCGATCACCAGCCGACCATACCTCCGACAGTCAGCTATCAACTCACAGAGTTGGGTGGAAGCCTTGCGCCGCTTCTTTATTTAATACGCGATACCGCTGAATTGGGGTGTGACAAACTGAATATTCTATCACTAA
>JAJTHR010000339.1 GCA_021298935.1 Parachlamydia sp.
TCAGGCAGAAAAGATCACGGCTACTTGTTTTTTGGGTAAAAACATAGTAGCATAAAGCATTGGATATTAACAACCAGTAGTTAGTAAAGGAATTTGATTTCAGATTTTTTTGAATTTACAGAAAAATTGTTGCTTTATCTTTGCTGTTCGCCTAAAAGTTCATAATAAGTTTGTCTAACCTCAAAAGCTAAATCCAAAATCTCATTTGTTACTCTGCGTTTTGCCTGCTCAAATTCTGCTGCTGCTAGCCTTGTGCGAAGAGGGATCAAGAAAATATCTAAAAAAGTTGCGGTAACGAGGTATTCAATATTGGTTAGAAGATTTTTTTTATGAGGATATCTCACTTCTAAAGAAAAATCTGGGTTAGAAAGAAGCCCTGCTTCGACTAGATCTGCATGAGCAATTCCCAACTCTTCAAAAATAGACTGGACTTTGGGATTTTTAAGAAGAGCAATTTGTATAGCCGCTTCAGGATTGAGTTCATTTTCGAGCAAACATTGAATTGCAAAATTTATTTGATCATCAGGACAGCCTTGATACCATTCAACATGCTTATCAATCCTTGTTGCGATGATCGAAGATACTTGGCCATTATCGGCTTGTTGATGCCTGGCACAACCAGATGCGATTAAAGCGGTTGACAGGATTAAGTGTAGCCTTTTCATTGATGCCCTTAAATTTCAGTAACTTATATTCTATAAAAATTTAGGGCTGATCAAGGATGCGAATTATTCAATAAGGTGGCACTATGTCATTCCTATTTTAAAAATTTTACATTACAGCAAAGGCAAGAGGGAGTAAAGGAACATCTGAATTTAAGCAAATTTTACGCAATTGGTGGAAATAAGCCGACACAAAATAGCGTAAACCAACACAATTAGCTTTTTCATAGCCACTAATTTGACTGTGCCTATGTATTCTTATTTACGCTCTATTGTGGAAGGTTAGGCGACTCATAGCCCGCTGGTCGTAGGGGGCAAGGTGTCACTTTGTCATCGGAGGGGTTATGCAAACCAGAGCGAAGCTGATAATTCTCATTGCATTTGTGTATGTTAGCTCTACATGCTGAAAGTCAATTTTTTTAGGAGAAAGTCCTCTAAGCTTTGGAGGCATTCATTTTTGTCTGTTTGTTTCAACAAAGAAACGTGGATATCTGGTAAAGCAGGAAGGAAATCATCCTGCATGACTTCTAATGTGTCCGGCATCATAGTTCTTGGTAACGTGGTGAATCCCATGCCTGCATTGACAGCAGCAATAATTCCTGCATAACTAGGGCTTATGAATACGATTCTCCACCTAATCCCAGCCTGTTCTAGAGTTTGAAGAGCACTTGCCCGATAGACGCAAGGCTCTGGTGAAAGTACAAGAGGTAGCGGAACATCTATAGACGACAGATATTCTTTTTTGCCAATCCACTCTAAAGGCTCAGACCATACCTCAACACCATTTGGAAAGTCTTCAGGACGACTCATCTTGACCAAAACCATATCAAAAGCCCCTTTTTTAAATCGGTCAAATAGGCTTAAGGTTAAGTCGCATTCCACGTTGAGTAATATTCGAGGATGGAGCCTTGAAAAATCTGTGAGAACATCGGACAGAAACATTGCGGCAAAATCTTCTGGAAGCCCAAACCGTATCTCACCTTCAAGCTCAGGTTGCTTAAAGCGATCCAACACTTCCAAATGCAAAGCAAGTATCTTATTTGCATAAGGTAGAAATAGTTCCCCATCCTTGGTAAGCCTCATCTGCTTACTTCTATCAAAAAGTTTCTTTCCAAGACTTTTCTCTAAACTGCTCATCTGCTGAGTAATAGCAGACTGGGTCCTCTTTACCTTTTGGGCGGCCTTTGTAAAGCTGCCTGTTTCTACAACTGCTAAAAAACATCTAAGAGTAAACTCATCCATTAGAAAATCTTATTTATTTTATTAAAATTATGAATTTCTCTTATTTTGTCATACTTATTATGATTAGGCAATTAAAAAATATAACAGGGGTAACCTCATGGTCGTAACAGAAAATTCCACAATTTACTACTTTCTGATGATAATTTTGAGTCCCTTGCTAGGGTTATTCATCAACCTATTCTTTTTTAAAAAAAACCTCCCAATGGGTTCACGTATTGCAACTATTGGAATTTGGATAGGATTTATGAATGTATTGAGTGCATGGTTTATAGGTTTGCCATTTTCTGAAAAGAAAGAATCTTGGGGATTCATAGCGAATGAAATTTCTTGGTTGATGGCTACACTTATTTTATTCGTCAGTGCGATCGTGCATCATTTTTCGCTGCGCTATATGGCAGGTGATAGAAATTATCGCCGCTATTTTCTTTTTCTTAGTCTGATCACTATCAGCACACTGCTAATGGTTGCATCCGATAATATTGTCATTTTGATCTCGTTTTGGTCGCTCAGCAACCTGATACTCGTCTTGCTTATGATGCATAAATTTCAATGGGCAGCAGCTAAAAATTCAGGTGTTTTAGCAATTAAAACATTTGTATTAGGTCTAGTTTTTTTAAGTGCTGGTGCAGGTTTATTGGCTTATGAGTCTGGAACCCTGTCTTTACATCTGATTATGGAAAATAGTGAAAGTCTATCGGCTTCAACAAGAATGATAACCCTCTTCTTTATCATCCTAGCTGCTTGTACTCAGTCTGGTGGCTGGCCCTTTCACAGTTGGTTAATTAGCTCTCTTAATTCACCAACACCAGTTTCGGCCTTTATGCATGCTGGATTAGTTAATGGTGGAGGTCTTTTAATCGCACGTTTTGCTCCTATTTTTCTCCATGAGAGCCTTCTTTTAAATATTTTGTTTATATTAGCTGTCATCACACTTATTTTGGGAGGAATTTGGAAGCTTCTTCAGAGCGATATCAAGCGTATGCTTGCCTGTTCCACTATGACTCAAATGGGATTTATGATGATGCAATGTGGTCTTGGACTTTTTCCAGCTGCTTTAGCCCATCTCTGTTGGCATGGTTTATTCAAGGCTTTTCTCTTCCTAAGATCCGGATCAACGATTGCGGAAGATCGACGCACGAATGAAGAAAGGGTCAGCACTGTCCCTACATTTTTCTTATCTTCTCTTTGTGGGGTTACAGGGGCTCTTGGATTTATTTTTGGAAGCGGTCTTTTGTATACTCTTGTCGATACAACGGCTGTACTTATCTTCTTTTCTTGGATGGCATCCACTCAAGTAGCTCACACCTTACTTCAAAAGAGACAGTCCATTTTTTTTGTTTTGGCTGCAAGTATCTTCTGCTTAGCTACAGGTATCATTTATGGACTTACTGTTGATCTAATTGAAGTGGCTGTGGCGCCACTCCAAATCTCGCAACCTCAGCTGCTAAATTCTATCCATATCATTGGTATTACTTCCATATTTTGTATTTGGATAGCACTCAACTTAAAACCCTTTACCAATCACGAAGGGTCTCTTTGGTGGCGACGTTTTTATGTGAGAATGCTTAATGCTAGCCAACCAGATCCAAAAACCATTACCTCCAGCAGAAATGGATACAAATTCTAAGGACTTGAACATGAAAACTGTCGATGTAAACATTAAAACCCTTATTGCAAATGCTGCAGAAATCATTGCTCCTCTTTGGCCAATGCAAACAATTATTGCCAGAAATCCACTTCAATGCATTGAATCGTTGAATTTTGAAGATGCAATCGCAATGGGGGAAACTTTTTTAGTTGGTAGCTCTGATATGACTAGTGAAGTCAATCGAGAAATGGTCAAGTGGTGCCAGGTTTTTTTAGATGAAGGTCAAGCGACAATCACAATGCCTGAAAGAGAAAAAGGATTTTATCGTGCGTGGTCATTGCTTGCCCCCTTTGATGATAAATTGCAATCGTATAAAAAAAATGAGTGGCTATTGTCGCTTCCTTCCGAAGCTGAAGAGGCTATTTTCTTTTGCCTCAAGAGGCTGGCTATTCCAGATGAACAAATAGAAGAATATTTTAAATATTTACTAGCAGAGCTCCCAGGATGGGCTGGCTACATTAAATGGCGCGCTGAGTGGCAAAATAAATCAGCTGGATTTAAGAATCCGATCACCTTAACAGATTTTCTGGCTGTTCGACTTGTGATAAGTTGTGCAATTGGTGAAGATTGCAAAAAAATGGAATTTAAAAAAGATGGATTTCATTCAAAGGCTTTGGACAAAGAGTTTTTTAAGGAATTAAAGAGCAAAGAAGAAAAATATCTCCAAACGCTATTGAAATTGGCAATTCCAGAAGTTGTAAAGCTTAATAAAAGAAAAGAACCTCTTCCTAGACCAAATGCTCAAATTGTATTTTGCATTGATGTGCGCTCTGAGCCTTTTCGTATGCGACTCGAGCGCGAGGGAAATTACGAGACCTTTGGATTTGCTGGTTTTTTTGGATTACCGGTTTCTATTCACAGCTATAACACAGATAAGGTGAAAGACTGTTGTCCTGTTCTTATAAAACCTAGCTATGAAGTTTTTGAAGAACCGATCAGTGAAGAAAACGAGCGAATTTCCCATCATCAAAAAGGCCGCAGTTTCCTCGATATGTTCCGGGGATTTTATCAGGATTTAAAGTATAACTTTGCGACACCTTTTGCACTTGTGGAAACCCTTGGTCTTTGGTGTGGTTTTTGGATGGTAATCCGCACCATTATGCCCATAAGCAGCGTTAAATTTAAGCAAGCAATTCAAGAGAAGCTAAAGCCAACCCTTGCGACCCTTCCAAGAATTGATATACCACTAGTAAATCAAATCATCTTTGGAGAATCAGCTCTTAGAATGATGGGATTGACGAATAACTTTAGTCCATTAGTTGTGTTATGCGGACACGGGAGTCAAACAGAAAATAATCCATATGCTTCTGCTCTTGACTGTGGAGCATGTGGTGGAAATCATGGAGGACCAAATGGTAAAATTCTAGCGGCGATTCTTAATTGTGATGAGGTAAGGACTGCTCTTCTAGAAAAAGGGATTGCAATTCCTGATGATACCTTGTTCATCGGAGCTGAGCATAATACAACAACCGACGAAGTTGTTCTCGAGGATCGTGGTGTTGTAAACAGCACACATAAAGAAATAGCTGAGAAGTTAAAAGTAGATTTTAGCAAAGCAGGAATCGCAAATAGTCAATACCGTTGCAAAACATTCGGTTTGGAATCATCCCCTATTAATGCCAAAAAGCATGTTTTGAAACGCAGCTCTGACTGGGCTGAGGTGCGCCCTGAATGGGGTCTTGCACGCAATGCGGCGTTCATTATTGGACCCAGAAGCCTTACAAAAGAGTTGGAATTGGATGGGAGGTGTTTTTTGCATTCTTATAAATGGGAGGAAGATGAAGCCGAAAAGTCTTTAGAGACAATATTAACGGCACCTGTGGTTGTCGCAGAATGGATTAATACACAATATTTCTTCTCTACCTTAAATAATATAGCTTACGGCAGCGGGAGTAAAATTACCCATAACGTCACAGGTAAGTTCGGCATTATGCAAGGAAATAGCAGCGACTTGATGCAGGGGCTTCCCTTACAATCGGTAAACATAACCGATGATCTTAGCTATCATGAGGCTATGCGCTTACAAGTCATTGTTTATGCGCCACGTTCTAGGTTGGAATCGATTATTGAAAAACATGCGATTTTGCAAACTTTACTTTTTAATCATTGGATCATTTTGGTAGCAATAGACCCCATAGATAACAAACCTTATCGTTTGATCGGGAAGGCAGAATGGGTAGAGATCGAAGTTGAGACTGATATAAATTCGTCGTGCAAAACAAATCTGGTTAACTTTACGAATTTGGAAAAAGAGGTCAAAAAGCATTCATATGGCAATAAAACATGTGTAATTGCGACGATGCATGACAAAGAAAAGGTGATTGCTCCTGCTTTTTTGGATTTACTAGGTCTACAAATGATCAAAGCAAAAATTGATACAGATCAGCTTGGGACATTCACTGGAGAAGTGGAACGGAAGGGCACCCCATTAACGTGTGTTCGTCAAAAATGCGAACTTGCGATGAAAGAAAGTAAAGTTACTATCGGCATTGCCAGTGAGGGAAGCTTTGGTCCACATCCTTTCATTCCATTTTTGGGTTGTGACCATGAGATTTTATACTTTATGGATCAAGAGCGAGGTTTTGCAATTCACCAGTCGTTGCTCAGCACAAAAACCAATCATTGCGCAGAAGCATTTTCTGATGCTCAGCGATTAAAGACATTTTGCGATAAAGCACTTTTTCCTTCTCATGGTTTAATCGTCAGACCCAATAAATTTAATAAAAAAACCTTAATTATCAAGGGTATACAGAGACATGATGAACTTGAGGAAGCTTTTTTAAAGTGTTGTCATCTTTCAGATGATGGCAATGCTTTAGTACAAACAGACATGCGGGCGCATATGAACCCAACTCGCATGGAAGTGA
Source organism: Parachlamydia sp. (assembly GCA_021298935.1). Classification (GTDB taxonomy): domain Bacteria; phylum Chlamydiota; class Chlamydiia; order Chlamydiales; family Parachlamydiaceae; genus Protochlamydia. The sequence goes on from JAJTHR010000339.1 coordinate 6,420, forward strand.
TTAAAGAGTTGGCAGAATCTTTTGCCAAGCGACTTGCCACCTCTTGTCCATTATGCAATAACCCAGGCTGGGGAATCGTGGACAGGCAAAAGGGGCTAGAGTGTGAGATGTGTGGATCAGAAACTGAAATGGTTAAATCAGAAGTTTTTGGATGCCCCAAATGTTTACACAAAGAAATCCGAGCGAGGGAGGATGGGCTATGCCTTGCAGATCCTCAATATTGTGGATGGTGCAATCCATAACTTAAAAACCTGATTTTTGAGTTTATCTGCCTGAAATTCAGGCATCTTGCGGCCATCTGAAAAGAAATTTCATCTTGACAATAGTTAAAACTATTGCCCTCGATGAAATTTTTTCCAGCTATCTCACAATCTACTTGAGCTTTTAGGCAGAGAAACCCAAAACTCAGGTTAAAACTCTTCTTTCCTCAAAGATTCAAAATCTCAGTTCTTGACGGCCTCCACCAAAACCATATGGGGAAACGTCAAAGCAGCTAACTAATACCATTTCCCGAAATTAAAATCATAAATTTGACTTGTGATCATCTTCATCTTTAAAAGATCTCTCCTTGTTGATATTCAAAGATATCAACTTCGAAAAGATCTTTTAAATCTGAAGCGCTGACAAGTCAACTTTATGGTTTTATTTTTGGGAAATGGTATAATGAAAAAAAAGATTAGGCATAGTGGGGACATCGATCACCTCATCATTAATTCGACTTTGTACAAGTTTAAGCGACGAGCTCGTTCCTCCTTAACGACTCAAACTTGTACAAAGTCAAGATTACATGTAGTTTAAAGTCTTGTCAAATTTCTGTTCTGTTTTTAAAATTTAATCCTATAATTCTTAATCACATTCAGTATAATGTCTTATATAAACCGGTCATCAAGGGCATAAGGAAGTAAATATGGGAGAGAAGATTGTAGTTGCCGGAGGCACCGGTAACCTAGGCCAACGCATTGTTAAAGCGCTAATTCAAAGAGAAGCAGAAGTAGTTGTTCTTTCTCGGAAAGAAACTGATGCGCAGAAGCTTAAAACCTTAATCGACATGGATGCAAAGATTGCGATCGTCAATATGGCCGATGCGGTTGATATTGCGAATGCATGCGCTGACGCTTCCTGCGTAGTATCCGCATTAGCAGGGTTGAGGGATGTCATTATATGCAATCAAAGCGCACTTCTTGAAGGTGCCATTGCTGCAGGTGTTAAGAGATTCATCCCATCTGATTTCTCAACCGACTATAGGCTGTTATTTCCAGGGGAAAATCGGAACTTCGATCTGCGGAGAGAATTTTATGAAAAAATAAACGGTGCTCCCATTCAAACAACTCATATCTTCAATGGAGCGTTTGCAGAAATTTTGACTTACAGCATTCCTGTATTCGATCTTAAAACAAAGAGTGTTGGTTATTGGGAAGACTCCAATTGGAAAATGGACTTCACTGCAATGGATGACGCGGCTGCATTTACAAGTGCTGTAGCGTTGGATCCTTCCGCACCTAAAGTATTGCATATTGCAAGTTTTCAGATGAGTCCTAAAGACTTGGTTGAATTCAGCACTAAAACGTATGGCCAGCCTTTTAAGCTTGTTCGTAGGGGAAGCTTGGAAGAGCTCCGTTCCTATAACAAGGAGCAACGAGCTGCTCATCCTGAAGGGGAAAATGAAATTTATCCAAAGTGGCAGCAAAGCCAGTATATCCAGAGTATGTTCAGCACCAACCATACAACGCGTGATAATGACCGATATCCAGGTATCAATTGGAAGACTCCTTCTGATGTCATTCCCTCTACTTCAAGATGAACGAGGGAATCTACCCGCGCGTGGTATATACACAAACAACTTCAAGAATTGGAATTTGGACTGCTTCAAAGCCCCGGGGTTGAGCGAAAATGGTCAAATCTGAAGTTTTTGGATGCCCCAAATGTTTACACAAAGAAATCCGACCGAGGCAGGATGGGCTAAGCCTTGCTGATCCTCAATATTATGGATGGTGCAATCCATAACTTATACCATTTCCCAAAAATAAAACCATAAAGTTGGCTTGTCAGCGCTTCAGATTTAAAAGATCTTTTCGAAGTTGATATCTTTGAATATCAACAAGGAGAGATCTTTTAAAGATGAAGGTGATCACAAGTCAAATTTACGATTTTAATTTCGGGAAATGGTATAACAAAACATTTGCAATTTCTAATGACCATAGCGAAGGAACTGTTGCTCTTGAATTTTTTAGTTTATCCAAAATTGCATCAGTAAATTCAGACATTTCATCTTCAAAACACCAAGAAATTGTCAATGAACAATCTAGGACAAAATCAAATTTTAATTCCTCCATTATTTTCTTCCCTGTTCAATTAATTGCTTAATTGTCAGCTTATCTCCAAGCGTAACACCTTTTCTTAAATTTTTTATTGCCCTTATCGCTTCTGAAATGGGATGACCTTGACATTAGGGAATCATCATGGCCACCTGAACGCCCCGTTTAGTAATAATGAGCCTATCCGTAAATTAAATATTTAGTTATATTCCTCAAATTTTGAATTGGAGGAAAAATGAGTTGGCAGACCAAATCCTGATTTAAGAAAAGTAATTAACACGATTCTTTACGTAGAAATTACTGGGTGCAGATGGTGCGATGTACCCTATGGAGAACAATGGGCAAAACGTTCTACCGCACATGAATGGCTTGGGCACTTGGAAAGAGCAGGAGTATGGGAGCAAGTCAAAAACGGTATATTATGCATGGCAGA
>JAJTHR010000207.1 GCA_021298935.1 Parachlamydia sp.
TAAAGTTGGCTTGTCAGCGCTTCAGATTTAAAAGATCTTTTCGAAGTTGATATCTTTGAATATCAACAAGGAGAGATCTTTTAAAGATGAAGGTGATCACAAGTCAAATTTATGATTTTAATTTCGGGAAATGGTATTACTGGAGGAAAGGAAAAAAAATATATGAAAAAACGCAAAATTAAATATTCTGATGAGCCAATTGGAAAAATTGAAAGAGTTGAAGATTTTCTGCCATCTCCCGATCAATTAATATTAAAGGAAGAAACAACAAAAGTTACATTATCTCTCACCAAATCAAGTATTGAATTTTTTAAAGAACAAGCCACTAAAAACAACACTCATTATCAAGCGATGATTCGTTCTTTAATTGATAAATATACTGAATTTTACCGCAGCCCATAAAAAAAGTATTTCATTTAGCCGCCAATTTTTCCTGTAGCTAATTGCCTGTTTTTGCTATTTCCTTATCAACCTGAGTTTTGGGTTTATTTGCCTGAAAGTCAGGTAGATTGCGAGACAGATGGAAAAAATATTATCGAAGGCAATAGTAAAAACTATTGCCTTCGATAAAATTTCTTTTCAGATGGCCGTAAGATGCCTGAATTTCAGGCAAATAAACCCAAAATTCAGGTTATCAAGTGAGGATGGGAATGGCTTCGGAATTAACTGCGGAAAATTACGATAAAAATTTAGGACTGCTGGCCGAACAAAATCCAGTTGCCGCTCTTCGCATCCAATGGATGTGCCCCTCCAACGAAATCTTTCCTTGCAAGACTGAAAAAGCAGAAGAGAATCTTTACAAAAAAAAGTTCGGCATTACCGACTACTACCACGCCCAATCGGGCGCTTTGCAAGAGGCTGCCTCTTTACTCCCTGCGCAACTGGCTAGCGCCGATGCTGTTTGCATCTATGGCTTAGGACTCGGGTATGTTTACGACGCATTATTGCACTGGTTGAAAAGCAATCCGCAAAACAGGGTGGTATTTTTGGAAGATGACCTCGAGGTCATCCACGCCTTCTTGCATACAGGGCGGGCGACAAGCCTTCTGAATGACCCCCAGGCCACTCTTTTCTATTTCCATGATTACGTGCAGGACTACGATGCTTTCTGCTTGCTGAACAGCGGGCTGATTAACAAGCGCATAGAATTTTTAGCATTGCCTCTTTATGCGACGCGCAGGGAAGGGGAAGCGTTGGCCCTTTGCTACCATATTCTTCATGACGTGAACTTAATGACAAGCTTGCATAATGAATACCTGAGTGGCCAATCAGCCTTCCTAAAAAATTTTTATAACAACCTATTTTATCTGCCAGGGGCCTATTCAGGAAGCGGTTTTTTCAATCAATTTAAAAATGTTCCAGCCATTATTTGTGGAGCCGGACCCTCTTTGCAGAAAAACATTGAGCGGTTGAAAGGGTTGTCGGAGCGCGCCTTGCTATTTGCCGGAGGATCATCACTAAATGCGCTCAACCAGGCCGGGATTGAACCCCACTTCGGATTGGGGGTCGATCCCAACAAAGAGCAATACCATCGGCTCATGACGAATGATACCTTTCATCTTCCTTATTTTTACCGTCCCCGCGTTTCGCATGAGGCCTTTCAATTAATGCAAGGGCCGAAACTTTACATTCCTGGCTCCAATAACCGCCTGGCACATTGGTTTGAAAGCGAACTTGGTATGCCGGGAGAAGTGATTGACGAAGGGCACAACGTCGTCAATCTATGCACGGAACTTGCCTACCGAATGGGCTGCTCCCCCATTATCTATGTCGGAATGGATCTTGCCTACACCGAAACGCAATCTTATGCCAAAGGAATCAATGTCCATCCGCTTTGGATTGAGTTAAGTCGGCCTTATGCGACCGAGGAAAAAATAGGGGTCAATAGAAAGGATATTTATGGAAATGCGATTAAAACGAAATGGGAGTGGATAGCCGAAGCGACATGGCTCGGTAAATTTGCAGAGCGCCATAAAGATGTGCCTTTCATTAATGCCACGGAAGGAGGGCTTGGTTTTCCGGGCGTTCAAAATCTCTCTCTTGCAGACTCTGCAGAGCGGTATTTAACCAAATCCTATGATTTACAGGGGAAAATCCATCAAATCATACAAGAAAACCCCTCCGAAATTAAACAGCGCCAGCTTATCACCCTGGCAAACCGCATGCGGACAAGCCTAGAGATATGCCTATCCTGCTGCAATGAGATCCTTAAAGAAAAAATGGAGGCTCTTCAGGCGGGTCTTCCTCAGAAAGACTTTTTCACCACACGCACTATTCTTCACGAATCACAGCTGGTGCAGGAGCTGGGTTACGAGCATTTTTTAAACTTATTCGACCAGGGATACCAATATTTACAACAGTCAAGCCAACTTAAAGCAAACCAACGTTATTTTGAGCATTTTGAGCGGTTCCGTTTTCTGGCATCGATCCTTCAGCAGCACCTTGACATTATGCAGCAAGCCATTCAGCGCTATATATTCAATCCCCCTCCCCAACCTCTGCCAGATCAAATAACACAGACAGAAATGAATGAAGGAATATATCGCATCGAAAATGGAAACCTTCACATTGATGATCCGGAAATGGGTTTAAGTATTAACCAGCCTTTTCATACCGAAGAGGGCTTGCATGGCTTCTCCCGCTTTTATAGCGCTGAAGGAAGGCTTCTGGCCGAAAGTTTTTTCCTGCACGGAAAAAAAATTGGGAAAAGCCGCTGTTATTATCCGACAGGGACTCTTTACTCCTGCACCCGTTATCTCTCCAATCAAAAAGAGGGAAAGCAAGAGTTTTTTTATCCAAATGGTTTGCCCTATGTGATAATGAACTGCAAAGAAGGACGCCTGGATGGAAGTGTGGAAATTTTTTCAATTGACAACCGCCTCCTCCGTCAAATCCAATATAAAGAGGGAGCAAGGCATGGGACTGAAAAGCTATGGAATTCAGCCGGACTACTGCAAATGGAGTGCTGCTACCATGAAGGGGTTCCGGTTGGCGTTGCCAAACAATGGCATCCCAATGGCACGCTTTATAAGGAAATTATGATTCACCAATTTCCCGATGATTTTGATTTGAACATCCTGGCAAGCGATGGAAAAGTCATTCAGTCATTCAATCGAGGAGTTGAGGATTATCAAAACATTTATCGGGAGACCAAAGAAAGAGTCGATTCCCTTGAAAATGCATTGCAAATGATGGTACAAAAAATCGACCCTGCTTTGAAAAATAATCCGCAGGCAGACAACCTGGCTGAAGAGCTGGCAGACATTAAGGAAGCCATGCGGAAAATGCAAACCCTAAAAATCGAGCTTGCTGAAACGATGGAAGCCAATTTGAAGAAAGCAGATGTTGCCAAGCAAAAAAAAATGGAAAATTAAATGACACATTTGTCAAAAAATCTTGAGCTGTTAAGCAAGCAGAACGCCATTCTTGCCTATCAATTGCAGCATTTCCAACCCGACGCCCTGCAACTTTGCATGACCCAGCAAGAGGAGCCCAATCTCAAGCGCCATTATGAGGGGGAAACCTATTTATACCATTCCCAAACAGGAGCCCTTGATGAAGCCGATGATTGGTTTGCCGGGATTAACTTAGAAGGGGTAGAAACTTTATTTGTGTATGGCTCCGGGCTTGGCTACTATTATCAGTCAGCTAAAAAATGGCTCAGAGAAAATCCTAAGCATAAAATAGTCTTTCTTGAAATTGACAAGGAGGTCTTGTATCGCCTATTTGAGACAGAATGCGGAACAGAGATGCTGCGCGATTCCCAGGTGCAGATCATTCATTTTGAAAATCTGTTTGAAGATAAAGCCCTTTTTAATGAACTGGCCTGGGGTTATGTAAACAGCCCGTTTGCCATTTCAGCCCTCAAGCTTTACACCGAGGTCAATCCTCAGGGCTGCCTGGATTTGAGCAGGCATCTTTCTTACCTGATTGTGGAAAGAAAAGCGTTTGCTGAAGAATATCTTCGCTTCGGCATCCCCTTTTTCCGCAATTTTTACCCCAATTTAAACGAGCTTCCTAAAGCAAATTTGGGCAATGCCCTATTTGGCAAATTCAAAGGAGTTCCAGCGATTATTTGCGGCGCAGGCCCATCCCTGAATAAAAATATTCAATTTCTTAAAGAAATCGAGGGCAAAGCCCTTCTATTTGCAGGAAGTTCAGCGCTTAATGCCCTCCTTCCACAAGGCATCATCCCGGATTTTGGCGTGGCGATTGATCCCAATCCCTCTCAATTGCCCCGCATTCAGGCGGCGCAAGGGAAAAACATCCCCTTTTTTTACCGCGGCCGGCTTCATCATGACGCTTTAAAAAGTCTCGACGGCCCACGCCTCTATCTGACGGGTTCGGGGGGCTATGCGATTGCAAAATGGATTGAAAATGAATTAGACATTGAGGGAGAGGAGCTGGATGAGGGGCAAAATGTCGTCAATTTTTGCATTGAAATCGCCCATGCCCTCGGCTGCAATCCCATTATTTTGGCGGGGGTGGATCTTGCCTATACGGACCGTCAATACTATGCCAAAGGAGTTGAGACAAGCCTCCAGCTCTCCGAAAAGGATTTTGAAAGGCAGGAAGATTTTGAGGCTAAGCTCGTTGAACGGGAAGATATTCATGGAAAACCTGTGGCCACTTTGTGGAAATGGATCGCTGAAGCAGAATGGATTTCGGAGTTTGCCCGGGAGCATCCCGAGCTGACCCTTCTTAATGCAACAGAGGGGGGCATTGGAATAAAAGAGGTACCGTCCGTCACTCTTCAAGAAAGCATCAATAAAATGGGTGAAATTCCCTCGTTAAAGCAACACATCGAAAATGCCATACAAGCGCAACCTCTTCATGGCATTCAGCCGGATGCCATTAAAAATATAGTTCGGCAGTTAGAAAATAGCTTGAACCGCTGCCTGCACCTTCTCGCGCAATTGAAAAAGGAAGCGGCTCGCTTGCTTGAAGCCCTTGAACAAAATAAACCTTACCCCCCCTCTTTGCAAACAACAAAAATGGCCCTAGTTGAACATGAAATTGAGGAGGAAGCTGCTTATCAAGCTCTTTTGGAGACATTCAGTCAAGTCTATATGCGTTATAGCTGGGGAAAAATTCAAGCCCTTCAGCAAGCTTCCAACATGTCCAAAAAGAAAATAAACTTCGATAAAGTCGCATTGCAAATCGACCGTCTAACATTTTTGGAAGAAACAGCCCACGTCAATCTTCAATTAATAAAACAATTTTTGGCAATCATCCATTCTTCCTGAGTGTGAATCACTAAAACGCGGCAAGGGGAATCAGAAGTTGCAATGTCCATATCAGGACGGCAGTTTTTATTTTTCGCTTCATCCAGCTTGATTCCCAAATAGCCTAAGCCCTCGCAGGCCTTGTGCCTGATCTCGGCTGAGTTTTCCCCAATGCCCGCTGTAAAAATCAAGGCATCGACCCCGCCTAATGAAGAGGCAAAGGCGCCAATAAATGCCTTTAAGCGATAAACATACATTTCAATGGCAAGCGCCGCCTGCTCATCCCCCCGTCCCATCAAATCGCGCATATCGGAATGCCCGCCAATTCCTTTCAAACCCGATTCAAAATTCAAAAGGTAATCGAGCTCCTGAGGCGACATGTGGTGCTCGCGCAGTAGGTAAAAAATGAGACCCGGGTCAATTGATCCGCACCTGGTTCCCATCATGAGCCCTTCAAGAGGGGTCATCCCCATTGTTGTATCGATGCTTTTTCCATTTAATAGGGCGCAGAGGGAGGCTCCATTTCCTAAGTGGCAGTTGATCAAACGGGAAGCTTTAGGAAGAAGCTCTGTTGCACGCCCGGCACAGTACTGGTGACTGATTCCATGAAAGCCATATTTCTGAATTCCTTTTTGGCGCCATCCAAGAGGCAAAGGATAAGTCTTGACTTGTTCGGGCAAAGTCGAATGAAAGGCCGTGTCAAAAACAGCCACTTGAGGCACATCCGGAAAAAAGCTCTCCATCAGCTCGATCCCTTCCAGATTGGCCGGATTGTGCAGAGGGGCAAGCGGAATCACCTGCCTAATGCCTTCCTTGACTGACGGATTAATACGCGTCGGTTCAATAAAGCGGGCGCCGCCATGAACCACACGATGGCCAATACAGGAAAGCGCTTCCTCTTTTTCCATCACAGCAAAAGGGCCGTCCCACAATTTTTCTAACATATGATGCAGCCCCTCTTTGACCGACGTAAAATCCAAAAGGCTGGTTTGTTTATTTCCCTTGGATTCCAACGTATAGGAACGTGATTTTTGCCCTCTCCCCCAATCAATCTGGCATTTCCATAAAGGGTGCTGATTCCCCTCCTCAAATAA
>JAJTHR010000246.1 GCA_021298935.1 Parachlamydia sp.
TAAAGTTGGCTTGTCAGCGCTTCAGATTTAAAAGATCTTTTCGAAGTTGATATCTTTGAATATCAACAAGGAGAGATCTTTTAAAGATGAAGGTGATCACAAGTCAAATTTATGATTTTAATTTCGGGAAATGGTATTAATTATTTGAATACAAACAATCAATGGATGAGACTAACTGTATCAGCTCCATTTAGCCTACAGACTTTTCGAACGGGAGGAAAGGTACCATTTTAGTGCATATTGAGCCCTCCCCTCTGTAACCGCTTCCATCAGTCCCTTCTCAATCACGTCAGGGGTTCCAAAAGTAATCGTAGAATAGTCGGGGTCTTTCCAAAGGCAAATCCACTGATTGCCATACCAGACGCAAGGTTGAAGCTCCATATGGGTTTTGTACAAAACTTTCAACCCGGCAAGTGCCGCTATTTGAGCCGCAAAAGTCGAACATTGACAACCGGTTAATGCATAATCCTGAAAAGGATACTGTCTTATGAAAGCCAATATTTTTTCAAACTGTTGCTCTGATAAGTCGACCTTGGCGGCATAAGTGGGTACATGTCCGCCAGACCCCTTTTCAAAATAACCATCATAAAGAGTTTGCCATAGATATTTAGCAGGGTTTGGATCTCCCCTTTCATTCAAATCCATGATACCATCAAAATAACGCGCTTGCAAAACGCCCCTTTCTCCGGAATGCCCCCCTTCAATAACAGTATTTTTTCCCTTCAAAAAAATCCATGCATGCCCTAGATCGCCTTGTCGACTCCCATCTTTAGGATGCTTAGCAACCGTATTAAAAAAAGAAACAGTATTTGAATAATCGAGGTGGCGGGCATTCACAAGGATGACAAGAAAATAGTCGCTTTCCTGCATGGGGGAATGGGATTGAGGTCCTCTTTGATGGAGATGTGCATACAATTGACGATAAGCAGCCGACTGAGGACAGCAGCTGGCAAGAAAGATCAAAACAATAATTCTCAGCATACCTGCAAGAACGCTTTGACCCGGCATGCACCGGATTGCCGAATGCATCTCAAAAATAAAATCCTGTCGTAAGACTCAAAAAATCGTTGCTCTCCTAAGGCCTTGACTTGAGAAGGGCGATTGCCTTTAGCCATATGGCCGATCCAGTCGGCCTCACCCTCCACTAGAAATTGAAGGCGCAGTGTTAAAGCATCTTTTAATTGAATGGATACTGTTTGCCCTATCTCGAAAACAGTGCTCGGATGACCCTCTACAAGAAGTGGCCAATCAGGGTGGTCATTCCAGAAAAAGCAAATGTCCCTTGTTTTTTCCCTCTCTCGTCCTGGATCCTCATCAAATAAAAAATCTAATTCTATTTTTGAATAGTCGGGATTTGCGACATAGTGAACCGCCTCAGCTCTGCCTCCTTGGCAAACAAAGGATTGGATCTTGTCTAAATGACCCGCGATCAAGCGAAAAGGAGTATAAGTTTTTTCAATAATCGGGCTGTATTTTTGTTTTTTTTCTAAGGCTGCCCAGGACCAATCTCCTGTGCCGGCAATCGACCATTTTTCACCTTGATAGGCCCCCGATTGGTTGAGGGGGCGTTCAGGTAAAGAAAATAAACCTGGTTGAATGAGCGCACCCTGCAAATGATAGATCCCTGGCTGACGGAGTCTCTTGGGCAGCCTGCCCATCAGAGCCCCCATCCATAAGTCGTAAAAAACGGGTTGCGGCTCATCTTTTTCCTGCCACTCTCTTATGCAAGGTCCACAGTAAGAACCAATAGTTGGATGCCAGGTGCTGCTCAAATGCTTAAAGAATTCTTCCCATGCCGGATCGTTTGCTCCCATCAATTGGGCAGCCACCATGAGTTCAGCCAAAAATGCTGTTGCATGCCAACACTCTTTTCTGCCGAGCAATTCAGCTCTCACTTCTTCCCCCCTGACATGTCTGCAGGCGCCAAGCAAAACAGCCGCAGAATCGGGGAAAGCACCCTTTTCGTGGGCTTCTTTAGTAAAACTCATTAAAGAATGAATAGCCGTATTGACCCGATCTTTTAATTCTTTTCCCATGACATGCCCAAAATCCCTTTCCATATAAATCAGAGGGGGAAGAAGGCGGACGGCTAGATAAGGCTCCTGTCCCACCGGATAATCATGCAGGTAATAAGGTAGGTTACCCTTGTCATTTTGATAATGTAAAAGCTTTGCAAGCAGCTCTTTCGCTTCCTGAATATTATCAACAAGCTTGGAGCGAAATAATGACAGAGCAAATAGAAAATTTTCATAAAGGGGAACACTCTGATGAAACTGCGGGACAGGGAGTTGATGGCAATAATGAACAAAACCGGTCTGGGAACTTTTAAAAGAGCGTCCTGCCTGTAAAGACAGTTCCACAATTTCCTTTACAATATCCATTTAAACTCCCCCTGCAATTTCGATGTTTTGTCCTGTAATGTAACTGCTTTGCGGATCAAGCAGAAAGCCCAAGGCATGACCCACTTCATGGCCATAAGCCGGACGCCCCATCGGCAGCTCTTTCGGTAGATAGACTGAAAAATCTAAATATCCGGGCGATATCATATTCACCCTTACTCCCTTAGGTGCAAGCTCTTTTGAAAACGAGCGGGTTAAGCCGAGCAGCGCCTCTTTTGTCAATGTATAAGCAGCCGAAAAGGTGTGCGGCCCTCTTTCCAAACCAGATACGCCGATATTGACAATGACTCCCTTCTCGGCAATAAGCGAGGGGGTCAGAGCTTTGATCAATATAAAAGGAGCATGCAAATTTGTTTGGAATAGGGATACCCACTCTTCCACTTCAGTGGCAAGCGCCCCTTTAATGATAAAATTTCCGACATTATTGATGAGAGCTTTGGTTCGACCAAATTCAGCGTTGTAGCGTGCTGCAAATTCCAGTGTGGATTCAACCGAAGAGAAGTCTCCCTGGATCGTCGCCACGACTCCCCCCTCCCCCTTTAATTTTTCACTTAGGTCAAATGCTTCTTTTTGACTAGTATTATAATGGATGACCACTGGCTGCTGCATGCTTATTAAAGTCTCGCATAAATGCGCACCCAGTCGCTTGGCACCGCCTGTCACTAACGTCCACATCTGCCTTGTTCCCATTCAAAAAAAGTAGCTCTGGCATCTGTTAAAGCCTGAGGTTTTTTAATTTTAATTTTCAAACACTTAAGATTAAAAACCCTGGCTGCTTCCTCGCCAATTGCCTTCCCAAGCGTTTCAAGCAGCCTGTACTTTCCTTTTTGGGCCATGGTTTTGCACAACTCTGCCAGCTGCCTGTAGTCAAGGGCCTTATCAATGCAATCTTCTTGCGGCAGAACGATTTCAGCCTCCAAATCGATCAAAAGCATTTGCTCAAGGAGTCGCTCCTCATCTAAAACACCAATGATGCAAGGGACTTCCAAATCATAAAAACCAATTTTACCCACATCCAAAGAACGCCTCAGCTCTCGTTCAATCATTACGCGGCACTCTTTTTGCAAAGGAAGCAAAAGAGCCTCCTCCGGTTTGATCCACAAATAGCTTTCCGCTTCCTCATTCAACAGGACCTCTTCTTTTTGAAATCCTGGCTCAAGATAAGCGACAAAATCGTGCATGATGAAATGGGCTTTCTTCCAATATTCAGGAGAAAAAATACATTCCTGATCTTCAACTCTTTTAATGGCGGTGACTCTCAGCCCTGTTTCTTCAAAAACTTCCCGCCTAAAGGCCTCTTCGCATGACTCCCCCCATTCTATTTTTCCACCGGGAAATGAGTAGAGGTCATTCCATTTTTTTGTGCGCAGTAATAAAATATCGCCGTCATGGGCAAAAATCAGCCCCCCAACAGTCGCAAGCGGTCTTTCAAGCATAAAATTCCTCACGCCGCCTGATTCCTTCCTCTAAAGCATTAATAATCCCCATCTTTTCAGCTGCCGGAGCTACAATATGGGCCATTTTTAGTATTTTTTCAGGAGCATCCTCCATGACGATTTTGATATGGGCCAACGCTAATAACGAAAGGTCATTATAATCATTTCCTGCTGCAAGCACAGGCCCTTTTTTGGATTGAATGCTTAAGAACTCCCTTAAAGCGCCTCCCTTGGTTGCCTCAGAGTGGGTCGCCTGGATGACACAAACATCCTGGCTGAAGGGATCTTTGATTAAAGGGGCGTGCAGGCCAAGCGTTGCTTCGAATTCCTGGCTTAATGCAGCGGCTTGAGACAAAGGAGCAAAGCATTTAATCGCTGCAAAATCGTCGATTGGCAATTCATTAAACCCTTCATAAGGCACCCATAACTCTCCAAGCTTATCCTTTCTCATTTGCAAATAATTCAAAATAGCTTCAGGCAATTTGTGAGGCCTATAATAACAACAGTCATTTTTTTCAAAACCTGTATATATGATAAAATCGGTGCCATGTGAAGCACAAACCTCTTCTGCCAATACAAGCCATTCCATTCCTAAATATTTGCGTGAAATAATTTCAATGGAAGGCATGCGCAGCAGCAAGGCTCCATTTTGCACGCCAAGGGTAAAGGGAAAGGGCAAGACCTTGAGTGTGCGGGCACTCCATTGAAAGGGGCGGCCGGTAATAAATATAAATTCCCAGCCCTCCTTATACAGCGAGGCAAGGTAGCTGACGACAGTAGACGGAATCCCTTCAGCTTCAGCGGTAACAGTCCCATCAATGTCCAAGGCAATTGTTCCTTGAAAAGAAAACATAGAAATTATTTTTGATTAAAGGTATATCATGAATAAACTAAAACCCGAATTATACATATGACAAGATATCTTCTCACCCTTTTATTCTGTTTAACAGCTTTTACCCCCCTCTCCTCTTTTGCCCAAAATACCGCTCCGCAACAGGAGCATTCAACTGATCCAATGCAAGAAGACCCTCTGCGCGGCTATAATCCAGATACACCTGATGATTTTCAGGGCAAGTTCATGAACATGCTCTTTCTTCTTGCCCTTCTGATCGGCTTCATGCTTTTAGCCTCCTGGATGCTTAAGCGGATGACCCGTACGCGGGCGGCCAGCCTCAATCAAGGAAGCGATATAAAAATTCTTGAAACAAGAAACCTCTCGCCGCGTACAATCCTTCATTTGATTGAATGCCAGGGCAAAAATCTGCTCGTCGCCGAAACGCAAATGGGCGTCTCGCTCCTTTCGACGCATGAAAAAAACACCTTTGAAACAGAATACCAGCGTCCAACCCGTATAGCGGGTGTCACAACTGAGTAGATTTTTTATCCCTATCCTGTTAGAATTTACTTTCATTTAAACAGGAAAGCGATGAAAAAACTAATTCCCCTTTTTTTACTTTGTACATTATTTACTAGCTGTTACCGCATGCCCGGTGAAAATGAATTTTCGGTTGTTCCAACAACAAATAATCCTGAAGTCACTTGCGACAAAGGAAAACCCTTTTTCCCTGGCTTCTCCCAATAGGTAAACCATGCTGACAGTCACTTTACAAAGTTTGTTGAATTTCATGCGGGCGCAAAACTACCAGGCGGAGATTCAGGAAGACACCAATCAAATCTATACAATTTTAAAAATTGGACAAAACGAGCACCCTTTATTTTTGCGCATCTTTGAGGAAAGCCGCCTCCTTCAGCTGCTTATCTTCATTCCTTGTCCGGTAAAGAAAGAGATTGCCCCCGACATGGGACGGCTGCTCCATCTACTAAACAAGGAATTGGACGTGCCCGGATTCGGCATGGATGAAACTGCACAAGTTGTGTTTTACCGTTTGATGCTTCCCATGATAAATAAAAAAATTGAAGAAGAACTCCTTGTGACTTACCTTAAGACTATGGAGCAAGTGTGCACAATATTCTCAAAGCCGATTGAGGCAGTCGGCTTCGGCCATGCGACCTTTGAGGAGATATTGAAAAAAGCAATGGAAATGGAGCAGCAGGCAAACCCGTCATGACGCTAAGAGCCATTTATTACGACACGGAAACAACAGGCGTTAAGGCTGACAGGGATCGAATCATTGAAATCGCTGCCTATGATCCCTTGCTTGATAAGAGGTTTGAGAGCTTTGTCAATCCCGGGCTCCCCATCCCACCGGAAGCCACAGCCATTCACAAAATCACCGATGACATGGTGGCAGAAGCCCCCTCGTTTGCGCAAGTGGGAGCCGATTTTATCGAATTTTGCGACGGGGATGTTGTGTTGATTGCCCATAATAACGATGGGTTTGATATTCATTTTTTACGCAATGAGTTTGGTCGCCACCAGGTGGCCATGCCGGCCCATTGGAAATTTTTGGATACACTCAAATGGGCACGTCGCTACCGTGGAGATTTACCCCGTCATTCATTGCAGTTTTTGCGTGAAATTTATGGGATTGAGGCCAATAATGCCCACCGGGCTCTTGATGATGTGATTGTACTGCATCAGGTCTTCAGCCATATGATCGATGACCTTGCCATTCATGAAGTCTATGAAATGATGAACCGTGGAAGAACTTTGCAGCATATGCCATTTGGTAAACATCAGGGGCAGCCTCTTTCACAAATTCCCCGCCATTATGTCACTTGGCTTGCATCCAACGGAGTTTTCGAAAAACCAGAAAACCAAGAACTCAAAGAAAGTTTTGCCAAATTGGGTCTGCTTGAAACAGCCGGTGCAGTCTAGCGCGTGTCTTGGAATTGGTAATTAATCTATTACTACAACAATCTTTGTAATAATTTATAATAAAAAGATGTAATAAAATAAAACTAAAACAAATAATCACACACTGTTTTTTTTGAAAACATAATTGATTTTTTAGTGAAATTTACATATTAACCTGAGTTTGGAGTTTCTCTGCCTGAAAGTTAGGTAGATTGTGAGATAGCTGGAAAAAATTTCATCGAAGGCAATAGTTTTAACTATTGTCAAGATGAAATTTCTTTTCAGATGGCCGCAAGATGCCTAAATTTCAGGCAGAGAAACTCCAAACTCAGGTTATTAACTATGATTTCAAAACATATTAATGGCCTTGTTGCGCAATAGGCCTCACAGCATAGATGATGTAGTTCATCTGCTCAAATGTTAATTCCCCCCATCCCATCGATCCTTAGGCAACTTCAAATACCCAGTCAAATCTTGGCATGTCTAATTTATTCATCTTATTGACTACCATACACTTACAAATAGACTCTGTTTTCTGAGGTCCCATCGAACGAGCTTTTAATCTCCCTCCAAGCATCCTTTTAATTCTAAACATTGCTGTCTCGGCCAACGATCTTTCATAGTAATACCATTTCCCGAAATTAAAATCATAAATTTGACTTGTGATCACCTTCATCTTTAAAAGATCTCTCCTTGTTGATATTCAAAGATATCAACTTCGAAAAGATCTTTTAAATCTGAAGCGCTGACAAGCCAACTTTA
>JAJTHR010000184.1 GCA_021298935.1 Parachlamydia sp.
AAATCCTTGTCATCGATCAATCCCTATGTCAATCATTCCATAGAATCCAATAAGTAGTCCCTTGACGGCCTGTGCGAACTGAATGAAGACGGCGGCTAATGATATCATCAGGTTGGAGCAAGCGTTGATAGAGGTCATCAAAAAAAGGTGGCGCATCAGTGAAAAAGTGGTGTAAATTCCGTGTAGTATTTATCGGCGTTGCATCAATAACTTCAATGTTTTTTGCCCCTTTGGCCTGCAGTTCTAACAACTCAAAGGCCTCCTCAAATTCGTATTGCCCGCCCCTATTTTCAGGGGGAACCAACACTTCAGCCTTTCTACCGAGCCTTCTAGAGCCATTTAACCAGTGGCTCATCAGCAACGCACGGTCATTTGACGAGACATATACCGTTAGATGCCGAGTTAGCTGTAGAATCCGTTCAGAAAATTTCTCATCAAAAGCCTCAGCTGAAACGTCGGGCGCTGAAAAGACGACGTGTGAAATCTTTGGTTTACCTTGAATGATGTCTGGCTGAGTCGTCAGCCATGCGAATGAGTCGGAAATTGTCTGGCAACCAAGACTGCTCCCCATAACCCAAACGTTTTCAGCACCAGTATCTCTAAAAACGCTTACCAAAATACGCCCTAAATCAGGAGCTGATCGTGCCGACATCTCTTGTGAGGCAGTATAGCCTTGCCGACCTTCGCCTTGATTCCCTGGCCAATCAAACAGCAAGACGGGTGTATTAATGTCCAGAGCATAGGCTGTATAAGCAGACTTTAGGGCTGCAGACTGAAACCAATCTCTGAACCCCCAGACGATCACTAATAAAGATTTCTGCGGGGATTGCAGCACAGCTTGGCGCAGCTTCGATAGGAATTGATCAGGCTCAAGCTGCTGCCGCCCAGCCCACTTCATACTTGTTTTATCAAACCAAACAAAAGGCTTAATGGACAAATAGGGAGAGATGAGAACGTCGAATGTGCCGCTCGACATCTGATCGCCAAGCTCATTGCCTTGTGCGTTAAAGGTGTCAGCGTTATTCACGCGATTGGTTGTATAAAAAAACTGGAAGCGGCGTTGGTCTCCCTCAGAAACACCAGAAAGCCGTCCAGCAAATGCCGAACGAACAGGGACAGGACCTATTCCGGTAAAGTTCGGAACTATATAAATGACCACAATAGCAAGGGCTAAAATTAACGTAAAAGAAAAAATACACCAGAATAAGCGTCTATAATGATCCTTCATAGATCATCCCCTATTTGTGTTTTTTTGCAAGAACTATTAACTATCTTGCGCTTCCATAACATACGCATTAACCATATTCCCGCCATCCCTGCGGCTAAATGTTTCAGCGTGTGTCCGCTGATGATGCCTCCGGTGAGCAACATGATCTGTTTGTCAAATATTTCGAATAGTCGTGCGATCCCAAAGAGTGCAATAGCAACGACAAGGTCACAGCTTCTGTTGTAAGGGGATGGGGCCATTAGCATGACGAACGTCGTAAAAATGGTAAACACCTGCAGGCCTAAATAAAAGCGCAAATCGCCTACTCCACCTATTTCGCTCGCTTGCCAATATAAAACGCTGAAGACCCCGATCACAAGTAGTATCGGCCACAACCACAACCCGAGGTGTATAGTAATTCTTTCGCTAATCAGTGCTGCAACATAGGACATGAAAATGATCGTCATCGGCAATCGGTCCCACACAAGCCGAGAGTTATCAGGTGACAAATGATAGTAACTTGAGCCAATAGCGGTCAGAATCAGGCCAATCGCAACGCCAACCCAAAGCCAGCGCTCTCGAACTTCTACAAACTGTACCTTTCCTGGAGAGAATAATAAGAATAGGCCCCAGATGCCACCAAGGGCAAATGGGAGATTAGATAGGACATTCCAGATATTGGGTAAACCTAATAAAGTTCTTTGATCAGTAAAATCGTGATAGGACTGTGGCTGAGGTATGCGACCGATCACTACCCCAATCGCCATGATAAGAGCCGCGAGGCAACCAAGGAGTGCAATAGTTGTTTTTTTCGTAACCAATGAGTTCTCTAGAAAAATTGTTAAAAATTTGTATGCTCGGTTAAGCGTTAAATATAGCTATCTTTTCTACGAAACTCAAGCATTGCATGTGATCGGCAGCAACTCCCGCTAAAAGTTGTAGAGTTCAATGGTGGGCGTTTTCATGAGTAATTATGCGATAAAAACAGAACGGTTGATTCTTCGTCCTTGCCGTGAGGATGATTTGGAGCCATTTGTACGTTTACGCGTACCGAAATTTTCAATCTACGGATGGATCCTTATGAAAGGGCGGACATCACTTCAAACACCTACTATGATTATTTGTTGAACCATTCCTTTTTGTTAGTCCCCGCACAACAGTATATTGGAAAATTCATACAGTTTTTAAAGAAATTTCCCTTTCGCCAAAAAGCGGCAAGTTTCTCTGTTGATCAGTCGCTTGGAGGTGAGATACGGTTTGGGCTTCCAGCATATAAAGCTAAAATTCACAAATCCAATGAGAATTTTCAGCTTCGCTGCGGTTTACGCCGGCCTTGGAATAGTGCTATATGGTCGATGATTCTCATTGACCTTGCCCCCCTTCTTTAGGCCAGCCTAAAAGGATCATTTTTCATAGAGAGAATAATACCATTTCCCAATAATAAAATCATATAATAGCCCATTCCCTAGTACATAATTGTTATATTTTTCCAGGTAGATCAACAAACCAGTTCCATGCATGACAACAGGCATCTACAATAGCTTCATACCTATCATAACAACGGTTGGCCAACCAATTATCGCGCAATTGTTGCCAAATTTGCTCGACAGGATTGAGTTCTGGTGATGTTGGAGGCAATATCATTATGCTGAGATTTTTGAAAATTCGTATTTTTTTCGTTGTATGCCATGAGGCTCCATCCAATATCAAAACTGCGTGGCGCCCTTCAGGAACCGTCTTTGCAATTTCTTTTAAATGTTCTATCATCGCAAAAGAATTCGATACTGGCAGCACAAGACCAACGCTTTGAGAGTTCGCTGGACAGACTGCTCCAAATATATAAGCATACTCAAACTGCTGTTGTCTCGTCAGTCTTGGCCTACTTCCTCTTTTCGCCCATGTCCTTGTCAATGTGCCACGCTGTCCTACGCGCGCTTCATCTTGAAACCAGATGTCTACATTCTTCAAATCAACCCCTTCGGGAATCACTTGTTGCACTTTTTCCTTAAAGTTTTTTTAAAATCCTCTTGCATCCCAATATCTGCTTTCGGATGCTGGGATCTTCCTGTAATCCATGATAAACCCGCTCGATGTAAAACCCGATATAAACTACCATTGCTTAAATTGACTCCATAACGATCTTTGACAATCTTGTGCACATCGCTGCCTCGGATACGTCCACCTTCTCTTTTGCTTTGCATTTCCTCCACCGCATTCCCAATTGCTTCTTCATCTTTCTCATCTATTCTCCTTTTTCTGCCTCGGCCACTTTGTTCTTTTAACGCATTAATTCCATTCTTACGAAATTTAGATACCCAAGTGATGACGGTGCGTGGAAACACTTTCACTATTCGTGCAGTTTCTGACAAACTCTTTCCTTGCGCAATGTGTGCGAATGCTAAAAATCTTATTCTTTGTCGTGCATTTTTCTCTGTCTTCGCCAATTTAGCAAAATCATGATCAGCTAAACCTAGAATCGGTTGTGCTTTTCTACCTCTCATATTCTTCTCCATTTAAAAGGAGAAAAATACCATATTAGAAAATTTAATTTTAGAATTTTATTTTTGGGAAATGGTATAAATTTAACATCTTATCGCTGGCTAACCAAATTTTCTGGATTGACTTCTTAGGGTTCAGAGCATTTGCCTTAATATAGATCTCAAATATATACCACAAGGATGCCAGTCCTTATTGACATCGGCTTTAATGATGTGATCGTTCCAAAGTCGCAAAGAATTCATTATCCTACTTTGCTTGAAATGCCGACGCCAGTACTAATGGGGTATACTCTTGAAACAGTTATCGCAGAAAAGTTTGAATCTATCGTAAAACTTGCTTTGGTCAATACTCGAATGAAAGACTTTTATGACCTTTGGACTATTTTTCGCATGGAAGGGCTCGATGTCAGTAAGATTAAACTAGTGGGTCAATTGCCATGATTATATAGATTAGGCTTAAGTGAAAGCTCTCGGGGTTGAACGATCGCAAGCTGGTTTGTATTATAATACTAGCCAGCTTGCGATCGATTCAACCGCGGGGCTTTGACTAAGTCTAATCTGCATAAGCATGGCAATTGACCCACTAGCTATCTAGGAGGTATTTGCTAATAGAGGCTCGCAACTTATACCATTTCCCAAAAATAAAACCATAAAGTTGGCTTGTCAGCGCTTCAGATTTAAAAGATCTTTTCGAAGTTGATATCTTTGAATATCAACAAGGAGAGATCTTTTAAAGATGAAGGTGATCACAAGTCAAATT
>JAJTHR010000104.1 GCA_021298935.1 Parachlamydia sp.
AATTTTTCATCGGCATCTTTTGCGTCCCAGCTCATTGCTCGATCTTGCAAACTTATCCAAGTTTGCTGCGATCTCCGCAATGTACTGGGACATAAAATCTCGCCGCCAAAAATTTAAGAACCTACCCGCGCGCGGTATAGACACCCCTTCATTTTCGAGCATCTTTGCAAAAGAAGAATAGATTCTTTTGGCAAGCACTTTGCATTTGACATTTTTTTCTCCATTTCTAAAGACGATTGTCTGGCCAGTCAGGAAGGCTTTTTTACAGACCCTATCTATTCGGCAAAATTATTTATGAAAGCCAAGTCTCTCATTGAAAAAGTACAAGGCAACTGCCTGATTGTTCACTCAGGCGGTGCGTTAACCTTGACTGGCTACATGGTGAATTTTACGTAACCTATTGAATTTCAGGTTATTAGCCATAATTAAAAATTTTAATTTGACCATTTTCCGAATAAACTAAATTTGCTTCATCAAGCAAAATGTTATTTCCTTCAAAGTTCTTATCTTCCTTTATTAAATCACCTTTGAACCGATCGAATATTTTTAATGATTTTTTTTGTTGAATAATGAAAATATGTCGATTGCTAAATAATTTATAATATTCATATGTGATGTCTAATTTAAAATTAGTTAAATCTGGTGAGAGTTTATAATGAAAGGCACTCACCTCATCTTGTAAATTGATAAGAATGAGCCCATGCTCATCTAAATGAAATCCTTTAATATTAACGAATTGGCATAGGAGCGCTTGGTCGGCAATTGAGTATGCAGTCAGATGATTGTCCTGGAGAATAGCCATGCAATCATTCTTAACTTGTAGATTTTTAACATTAGGTTTGGAAAATTCCTTTTCAAGGGAACCATTTTCCAAATTCCAAAAGCAGACGGCATGAGAAGTAGCAGCAATTAAAGTATTTTCCCATTTATATAACTGGCTAGTAATGTCAGCGGAATTTAGGAAATCATAGTCAGCACAATCTTTAGTAAAAGAATTTGTGCTAAAGTTTTTTTTAGACATAGGATCTTTAGTAATAAAGCTCGTGCTAGTTAATAAGCTTTTCCACCCAGTATTATATTTACCCAATTTTTTTTGATCTTTGAGGTGCAATATTTCTGCTTGCCCCCCCATCCCCATTGTTACGTAACAAGAGACAATATCACCCTTTATTGTAGGGTATTCATAGTCACAGCCCTTAGAAACATCTGTAAATACAATTTTTTTGTTATCTGAGCGTCTCCATGCCCAAACTTCTTCTTTATCTCCAAACATTCCGCATATCCACTCATTGTTCATGCATAATGAGGGAGAATATCTAAAAGGGGCATCTAACTCAGTTAGTAAAAATTTTCCCCGGAGCCAGTTTTGATGAATCATGTATTCATGGATATAATGCGCCAGGCGCGTCATAGAGGGTTTTATCGGAACAGTGGGACAATCCCTATCAAATAAAAGTTGCCATAGTCCATCATCTTCGAGCATTTTTTTAAAATGATGGGAGGTCGTTTTAAAAGAACACAAGGCAGGAGCATCGAGATCTAAAAATATTTTTGTACATATCTCGAAAGGGAGAGAACAAACCGGCCCCTCTTCGATTATTTGGACAAAGGGGGCAATTGTATTAAGCTTCGTTTCCAAAATTAAATCCTTAAATCCCAAAGTGTAAATGAGGCTTTTTCTTCATTTTCCAACACGTCATCCGGACATGAACAGGCTAGAAGCGTATGGGCATCCATCGGTTGAAGATTAGACACTCTGCCTGGATGATTGGCATATGTTTTGACAAGCCCTGCCTGCCTTGCATCCCAAATTTTGACTGTCCGGTCATCGGCTGAGGTTGCATAGGAATGATCGTCGAGTTTTTTTATGCTCCAAATCCTTCCGGTGTGCACTTTTTTGTTATAAAGGAGTTCCCCTCTCTCCAAATCAATCCATTTGACCCTGCTTGAAAAATCTACCATTCCCAAGGTCTCATTATTGATGCACTCGATGGCAGAGATGAAAGGACGCTGCCTTTTATCTTCATTAAAAAAACGTTCCTTGATGATTTCATTATGCACTTTGGCAATGCATTCAAGGCTCCATTTTTTTTGACCCTGCATCTGTACATTTTCCCAAACCTCAAGATTACATCCAATGACAACAAAAAATTTATTATTCTGAAGGGGTTCGATGCAATACACCCAATCATTTTCACTCACGTCAACTTTATATATAAATTTTAAATTTTCATTCACATGCCAGACTTGAATGCTTTTTGCCACCCCCACCAATAATTTACTCACAGTATTATTTGTGCTATAAATGGCGCTCAGGCAAGAAATCCGATTGAGGTTACGCGCTTTACTGACATGCTTGGAGACCCAAATTTTAGCCTGGTTCTCCAGCTGATGCTCGCAATTATATTTGAAAAGCTGGCCGGAACGATTGCCATAGACCCATTCGCCATTCCCAAGATGAAAAAGGGCTGTGACCCATTCTTTATAATTCACATTTTGCCGCTCATCCTTTGTTTCCAAAAGCTTCAAATCAGGAGACCATATTTTAACGGAATAATTCACATTTTGCCGCTCATCCTTTGTTTCCAAAAGCTTCAAATCAGGAGACCATATTTTAACGGAGCAATCTTTTGAACCGGTTAAAATGGAAGTTCCAGCCTTCACAACAGCATGCACATCATCCTGATGTGCATTTTCCACTCTGAAAAGATAATTTCCCTGATTGTAATCAATCAGCGGACTATCGGTGTCTTCATCAAGCGAGAAAGCCGCAGAGGAAAAGTTTGCGGCGTTTATATGACTCTTCGGTTGCATAAATTATTTTTTTTCTTCCGTTTCAGTTGTATGGGATGTTTTGCGCCTTTTTGTATCGGGCTCGGTTCTTGCTTCCTCTACCCTTGGACGAACAATTTTTTTCTCTTCAACGGCTGCTATTTCAGGACGAATGTCTTGTTTTTCCTCTTCTCTAGCCCGTTTTTTTGCAGGTTCGCGCGACTCCACTGGTGCTGCCTTTTGCTCAGGTTTGGGGGGCTGAACAGTCACCTGAATGACAGGCATGGTAAGTTTGCGAGGAGGCAAGGTCGGTTGTTCGATGACTTCAAGTTCCAACGCAACAACCCCATTTTGATTTGCCCTTTGTGTAAAACTGGGGATGCTGTCATAGACCCGGGCTCCCTCGTCGACTGAATTCACATTTGGAAGGCATTTCTTGACACCTTCGCTTTCCAGCATATCTCTAAAAGAATTATAGGGCCTCTTTGCAATGATCTTGCATTCGACCTCAGTCCCACCATTAAAAAATATAATATGGCTGCCTGCTCGAATATTTCTAAATTGCCCGGAATTAATGCGTCCTTCAACTGTTTTAACCTTGCTGATAATTTGGTTAAGATAAGGCTGTTTCAAAGTGACGCGATTCACTGCGTTGCCCGCAGCCGGCTTGGTCGTATAGCGTGTATTGTTGTTGCCCCTTCCATAATTTCTATCAGGGTAATTATTTTGATAACCGTTAGAATGACCGCCTCTTTGAGGATGGGAATGATAATAGTTGCCTTGCATGTGAACTCTCCTTATGTTTATTTGCCGGTCGTTGTTTGATTCGGCGCACTTTGTTGAAGCCTTCGTCGCTTTCTTTCCGGCTCTTTTGCTATTTTGCCAGGCTTGTTATCTTCGGCAGCTTGATTTTGTTCCAGCTGATCCCTTGTCCTTTTACGGGCAGGAGCCACTGTTTCTTTTTTTTCTTCCTTGGGTGCCGATTGTCTCACAGTCTTTTGATCAATCACCATTATTTCCAATGCCACAACTCCATTCTG
>JAJTHR010000147.1 GCA_021298935.1 Parachlamydia sp.
CATAAAGTTGGCTTGTCAGCGCTTCAGATTTAAAAGATCTTTTCGAAGTTGATATCTTTGAATATCAACAAGGAGAGATCTTTTAAAGATGAAGGTGATCACAAGTCAAATTTATGATTTTAATTTCGGGAAATGGTATTACAGCGAATATGGTCTTAGGCTTGGCTTGGCGCTCTAGAGAAATCTTTGAGAGTTCTGAAGCAGATGAAAAACGGCAACTATTGAATTTTGTATTTCAGAACTTGGAACTGAAAGATAAAAAGCTCTCCGTAACATTACGTGAACCCTTTAAAATAATAAAGGACACTTCTTTATTAGAGAAGTGTCCTGGGATATGCCGATGACCGGACTCGAACCAGCACTCTATTGCTAGAAGTAGATTTTGAGTCTACCGCGTCTACCATTCCGCCACATCGGCTTAAGATGCTGCAGCGATTATAATCATTCAACCGATTTTGTCCAATGTTTTTTACCAGCGGTGAAAATTGTGGAAAGCCTTATCCCAAGAATAGGTCACATTCTCTTGCTTGTCAAAGTCATAGCGGACCTGAATCGAAAGATAGGGATAAGGATGCCGATTGTCAAAATCACGCCCCTCATTTTTTTTTACCATTTTGATAAAAATTTCTTTGTTGTACCAAGGCTTGGTTGAGAGCTCGCTTTTCTCATAGCGTTTGAATTCCTGATAGTCCTTATTCCCGGCATATCTGGGCGTGTCGCGGTAATAGGCAAACAGGAGGTCTAAAAGCGCTTCCGGCTGGCTTTCCATCCCCTGCACGTAAAAATCCACTTCTGCCCCGATGGTGTGCTTAGAGCTTTGATTCTTTGGAGCCTGATCCATGTACGAAAAATGCTCGGGACAGCAATGCCCCGATGTAATAACAACCCTTTTACCCGTTTGCCTTTGGATGGCATTCAGAAGATCGATCAGGATGGGATAGATGAATTCTTTTCCGTCGCGCAGCGGCAAGCTATGCTTTTGCGGCCCCCCGCAATCGTAGTAACGGACAACCTCTTTTTCTTTTTGAATGATCTGCACAGGGTTTAAACTGCTCCCTCGGCAGCGAAAAAATTCTTTTGTGATTTTTGGAAATGCCCCCGCCTCCCCCTCTTCCCATGGGTAGCGCTCCCGTTTTACCAATTGGGCAGGCAGGGTATCGATAAATCGGTCTTCTTCCAGACGGTAGATGTATTCCCCTTTCAATTGAGCCGGTTCAGCCGTTTTTGACGAACTGCATCCGCTATTAATGATTGCGAAAAAAACAAGCGTCAGTAAAAATTTTGCCAATGTTTGCAGCTTAAGGAGATTTCGATGCAGTGGATTCATCATTACCAACTTTTTTTATTTGATTTCGACGGCCTTTTAGTCAATACCGAGCTCCTTCACTTTCAAGCCTATCAGCAAATGTGCTTAAATCATGGCTTTCATCTCGACTGGTCGTTCAAGCGTTACTCCGAAGCCGCTCACCATCATGAAAACGGTTTAAAAGAGGCCATTTATAAAGCCTTTCCGGCATTGCTTGAAAAAGAGCCCCACTGGCCTTCCCTTTATGAAGAAAAAAGGCAGGCGTTCCTTCAGCTGCTCTCCCAAGGACACGTTCAGCTCATGCCAGGGGCTGCTGAACTTTTGGCTGCATTGGAGAAAAGCGGCATTAAACGCTGCGTGGTGACAAACTCCCCTCTCAACTTGATCCAAATCGTCCGCCAGCAAAATCCCCTTTTAGACACCCTTCCCCATTGGATTACAAGGGAGGACTACGCCTTTCCTAAACCTAACCCTGAATGCTATGACAGCGCTATTTCTCGCTTTGCAGAAGAGGGAGACCGCATTATCGGTTTTGAAGACAGCCCTAAAGGGCTGAATGCGTTGCGCCGGACACGGGCTCAAGCGGTGCTGGTCTGCCCTCCTGACTCACCCTATTTAAGTGATCCGGCTTTAGCCTCCTATGCCTACTACCCAAGCTTCACAGCCATCAATGAAGATAATGCACCCTCTTCAATACCTCACGCGCATTAAAAAAAGACCGCGCGGCGGCGCAGCAAGGCTTGCCTGGCGCCTGTCCTTTGAAGCGAACAAGAGGGGGATGTCTGCAAGCGGCCTTTTGCGCGAGGCCACAGCCACCAAGGTGCCTGTGATGTTGCGCACCATTTTATAAAGAAATCCATCCCCTTCAAATTCAAGCCTTAATCCCCCCTCAATATCCACACAATCCAGACGATAAAGGGTTCTTACGGGGTTTTTTGCCGCGCTTCCCGCATGCGATTCATTGGCAAATGCCGAAAAGTCATGCTTGCCTATAAAAAGGGTTGCTGCCTCTCTAAGGAGCGAGCGATCAATTTTATTGTAGTAATGCCAGCGGTAGAGGCGATAAAAGGGATCCATCACCCGGTCCAGATGCAAATAGTAATGGTATTCCTTGCCCTTCGCATCATACTGGGCATGAAAATGGGGAGCAGCCTCCTCTATGTTCAAAGCGCGGATGTCTTTTGGCAGCAAACCGTTCAAGGAAAACAAAAAACGATGCGCATCCAGCGGTTCGTCCGATTTGAAATGCGCCGTTTGGCCCTTCGCATGCACGCCTGCATCCGTTCGCCCCGAACCAGTGGCAAAAGCATTCTCATTTTTTAGCAAAATTTTTAGCGCCTTATTCAGCAGCTGCTGAATAGTGACGGCATTCGACTGAATCTGCCAGCCGCTATAATGGGTGCCATCATAGGCAAGCGTCAGCTTATAGCAATGCATGACAATTGCTTTGCAAAATGAAAATCTTCAGGGGTGGTTAATTTAATATTAGTGTAGGAGCCCTCAACGACTCTAACAAGTTTATTTTGCAACTCAAGGAGCCCTCCTTCATCAGTAACGGTCAATTGCTTTTCGCGGGCAATCTGCAACCCCTTCATTAAATCATCCAAATAGGCTGCCTGAGGGGTTTGAATTTCCCATATCGTGTCCCTTTCCGGTGTATGGATGACATTTTTATTGGTATCACACACTTTAATAGTCGACTTGACTTTCACTCCTAAAACAGCGGCCCCATGCAGGGATGCCTCTTTAACGAGTGCGATCACCTGTTTTTGATCGATGAACGGACGCGCCGCATCATGGACGCACACAAGTCCCCCTCCTTTCAAAAGCTGCAGGCCATTTTCTAATGAATCCTGCCGCCTTTCTCCTGGCATGGCAAACAAAAGCTCTTTTGCCAAACGAGGGCAGGAGGAAAAAACAGGCTGGTACAAAGGATCGCAAACGACGACCAGGCGGTTCACAAAGGCGAGCTCTGCAAATACTTTAAAGCTATGTTGAGCGACAAGCTGACTTTGCAAAGGGATGTATTGCTTAGGCACGCTGCTTTGCATGCGCTTTCCAGTGCCTCCTGCCAGTAAAATAACGTCAAATTCCTCCATGGGAACCTTTTTTTAATTTAATTAATGTCAATTCCGGACGGGCAAACCAACGAAAGGACATCACGGCAGAAATCCCCCTGTTGATATAGGCCCATTTGCTCCCCAGCTTTACTAACCCCTTTTTAAATTCAGGGCTTTCAATCATAGTGAATTTTTTCCAAAAAAAAGGAAGGTTCACCTGTCCCCCATGCGTGTGTCCGGCTAAAATGAGGTCACCCGGTTGATCTTTAAGTTTTTTTAACCAATCGGGGTTATGAACAAGCACGATCCCTACCTGTTCTTTAACATAGTGTTGAAAGGCCTCCTCCCAGTTGTCTTTTGCAAGGGAGTATTCTTCCAGGCCGGTCACATTAAAACTGCACTCTTTGAATCGGACCTGTTTCGTTTGATTGCAAAGAAGCTGAAAAGAAGTGCGTGCAAGAATGTCCAGTAATTCTTTTTGCCCATTGAGATGTTTAAGGCTTAATGAACTGCGTCCGGTAAGGGGAGAGCCAGAAAAAAGACGTTTGAACCCTTTGCGAATCACAGAAGAGTTGCTCTTTTCGTCAATGGTATAATCTCCATTGGAACCGACCGTCACAAATTTTTCATAATCATGATTGCCAAGGACGGCATAGCATCCACAGGGGGCATGAAACTTCCCAAGAAAATCAATCAGTCGCTCCTTCTCTTCAACGATCGAACGGCAAATGAAATCCCCTGTAAAAACAATCATGTCGGGCTTAAAGGCATCCACTGCATCAAGAAGCTTGGACTGCATTCTGTTTGAAAACCCCTTCCTCCAATGAAGATCGCTAAAGTGGAAAATTTTAAAACCTTCCATAGAAAGGGGCAAGGACTCCAGGGAGAGGGTGAGTGAAGTCATCTCTAAAAGCCTGGGTTCAATAAAGCGCGGCCAGACACCAATCAAGGAAGCCAGACAAGCGGCATCGAAAATCCATTCCAGTCGATTTTTTTTTGATATATTCATTCGACACCTGTTTAACAAGAGTATCTTAGCGCAACTAGGAGATAAGAGGAAAGAGGAGAATATAATTGAGGCAAGGATTTAAAGTCCGATCGGACTTTAAATCCTTGCCTTGAGGGCTCGCCTGTTATTTTTTAGCAGCGCTTGCTTCCGGATCTTTTAAATGCTTGGCAATCTTGCTTGTCATTTGGAACATGTCGATCGTCTGATTAGACCCTAAAACTTCACCCAGTTTCTTGTCTGGATTGATATTGCGTTTGTTTTTTTGGTCTTGTAATTTATTTTTTTTAATGTAATCCCAGAGATTTTTTGTCACTTCTGTACGCGGCATGGGGCCTTTTCCGACAACTTCAGCTAATGTATCGCTGACTTGTACCGGGCGCATAAATGCAGAATTTTTTTTTTCTTTTGTCATGGCACTACTCCTTAACTGTTTAACTTCTTTACCTCTTTGCAAGACCGAGGAATATTTTAACTGAATCCTTTTAGCTTTGTTTCTTTTTCTAGTCAAAACATTTGTAGGGAATCTGTTAATTTTTTAGAATGTTGCAATTCTTAAGATATCTACTACTCATAAAAAGATAGTCAATATAATTTTATTTTTATAGAAGGGTTAAAGAAAAAAAAGAAGATTAAATGCTGGGATATCAAAATACAATTGTGATTGATCAACAATTAGAAGATCTAGAAAAACTTGCCTCGCAATTACGGGAGACTTCCGATATTCAGAAAAAAATTGACTTTCTTGATCAGCTCCCGGCTGTGCGCAGTTACTTGTCCGCATCCCCTCCTTTCTCACAAATTTTAAATTCCCTGGACACAGCCAGCTGCTATGCAGTGAAATCCATCCTAGCGATTTATCAAGGACCCCACCTATTCAATCAGGCAGAAAAAGAAAAAAAGAAATTTGCCCTTTTAATCGAATACCTCGTGTCCCTCGAAAGCTTTTATAGCGAAATCGGCGGGATCATCGGCTATCAGCTCGAAATCCTTCGCTTGCTTAAGCAGCAAAGCGCTCCGCCCCCCTTAGAAGAAAATGTTCATTACATCCAACCCGAAGGACTTTCGTTAAGCGACAACCTTTACGCTGTCAACCAAGCCGTTCGCCTAGGCATTGAAAACCTGCCAAAAATCGGTGAAATTTATCCAGTCGGCGGGGCAGGAGATCGTTTGAACCTGCTCGATGACAAGACAGACACTCCTTTACCCGCTGCCGCACTCCCCTTTTTAGGCAAGTCGTTGCTGGAGGGATTAATCCGCGATGTGCAGGCAAGGGAATTCCTACACTACCGGCTCTTCGAGAAGCAACCGATCATACCCATCGCGATGATGACCTCCTCTGAAAAAAATAATCATGCCATCATCCTCTCCCTTTGCGAACAGGCGGGCTGGTTCGGCAGAAAAAGGGAAAATTTCACCTTCTTCATGCAGCCTCTTGCGCCTCTCATTACCGAAGCTGGGCTTTGGTCCCTTTCAGCCCCTCTTACCTTGGCGCTCAAACCGGGCGGGCACGGAGTCATTTGGAAACTAGCGGAAGACCAGGGGGTCTTCTCATGGTTTGATTCAAAAGAAATCAGGAAAGGGCTGGTACGCCAAATTAATAATCCAGTTGCCGGTACCGATCAGGCGCTCTTGGCGCTCTGCGGAATTGGCTGCAGTGAAGAAAAATCGTTCGGTTTTGTTTCTTGCGAAAGACTGGTCAATGCGGCAGAAGGGACCAATGTCGTGATTGAAACCAGGCAGGGGAAAAGCTTCGGTTACAAGCTGACAAATATCGAGTACACTGATTTTGCTAAGCATGGAATCAAGGATGAGCCAGCTGTTGAAGGGAGTCCTTATTCGGCCTACCCGGCAAATACGAACATTCTTTTTATTGATATCCCCTCCATTCAGGAAGCCATTAAAACCTGCCCCCTTCCGGGTAAGATCATCAATTTAAAGTCAAAGGTGAGCTTCATTGACAGTGGCGGAAAGCAGCATTGGGTGAAAGGGGGAAGGCTCGAAACGACCATGCAAAATATAGCCGATTTCATGATCGATTGCTTTCCGAATCGCCTTCAAAAAGGGCAATTCGACCAGCTGCGGAATTTTATTATTTTCAACGAACGCTCCAAAACAATTTCTACGACCAAGCAAGCCTATCAAAGAGGCCAATCACCCAATTCGACCCCCGAACAGGCTTATTTTGATATTTTAAACAATCACCGCCACTTGTTTGAAAAAAAATGCCTTTATTCACTGCCGGCTGCTCAAAGCTTTGAGGAATACATTGAGAAAGGGCCGAATTGCATCCTGTTATTCAATCCCGCTCTTGGCCCCCTTTTTTCTATTCTGCAGCAAAAAATGCGCAAAGGCCACTTATGCGCCCGCTCTGAAATGCAATTGGAAATTGCAGAAGCCCGTATCGAAAATATCCGCCTGGAAGGCAGCCTGCTGGTCACTTCCCTAACTCCACTTGGATCTATTAGTGAAGAAGGGACTTACGCTTACGGTTTTGAAAGCCGCTGTTTTCTTGAAAATGTCATCATCGAAAACAAAGGAATTGATTTCCAGGAAACAAAAAACTTTTGGAAAAATGACATTAAGCGGCATGAAAGTGTCTCCATTCTACTGGGAGAAGGCTCTGAGTTTTACGCTAAAAATATCTGGCTGATCGGCAACCATGAGTTTGAAGTCCCGCCTCGCCACCGTATGATCCTCTCCACTCATAAAGATGGTAGCCTAGTCAAAAAATTAGTGAAAATCGAGCGTCCAAGCTGGCAATGGAACTATTCTTTTGACGAGATGGAGGGGGTAAAACTCTCATTTCTGCTTAATGATCATCATTTAGTTTACTAAAAATCTTTAATCACATAAAATACATGCAAAACAATTAAATCTGAACGGATCAGTCATCTGTATTATTGTTTTCCTTTGTTTGTTTTTATGCGGCCATGGCGGAATTGGTAGACGCGCTAGATTCAGGTTCTAGTCGGGGCAACTCGGTGGATGTTCGAGTCATCTTGGCCGCAATCTTAAGACAACGTCTTACACAAACAGTCGGACACTCCCATCCCTAATCATTTGGATTCATATGGATCAATATAATATAAAAAACATCCGTAACTTCTCAATCATTGCCCATATTGACCATGGGAAATCAACGCTTGCCGATCGCCTTTTGGAATTGACCAACACGGTGGCTGCACGGGATATGCAAGAGCAACTTTTGGATGATATGGATCTGGAAAGGGAGAGGGGAATCACCATCAAGGCGCACCCTGTCACCATGTATTACCAGGCGAAAAATGGGGAAATTTATCAGATCAATCTGATTGATACACCAGGACACGTCGATTTTACTTACGAAGTTTCACGCTCGCTTGCTGCCTGCGAAGGAGCTTTGCTTGTCGTCGATGCCGGACAAGGGGTTCAGGCGCAAAGTCTTGCCAATGTCCATCTTGCCCTCGACAGGAATTTGGAAATCGTCCCTGTCATCAATAAAATCGACCTTCCGTCCGCTGATGTAGAGGGAGTCAGAAAACAAATTGAGGATGTCATCGGCTTGGATGCTTCGGATGCGATTGGCTGCTCCGCTAAATCGGGCCTTGGCGTGGATGCTGTTCTTGAAAGAATCCTCACATCCGTTCCGGCTCCAAAAGAGCCTGACGATGATATACTGCGCGCTCTGGTATTTGACTCCCATTACGATGTTTATCGTGGAGTCATGGTTTATATCCGTGTGATCAGCGGAGAAATCAAGAAAGGATCCCAGATTAAAATGATGGCGTTAAACAAATCGTTTGAAGTCCTTGAAGTGGGCAAATTTACACCCAAAGAAACGCCTATCGACTTGCTTCGTCCGGGAGAAGTGGGTTACATGATCGCCAATATTAAAAACACCACGGATGTCAAAATCGGCGATACGATTACTTTGCACAAATACCCGGCTGCTAATCCCCTTCCAGGCTTTAAATTGATCAGCCCGGTTGTTTATGCCGGAATCTACCCGATCGATGCAACCGATTTTGAAGCCCTCCGGGACGCACTTGGCAAGCTTCAATTGAATGACTCCGCTTTGCACATTGAACAGGAAAGCAGTACGGCCCTTGGATTTGGATTCCGTTGCGGGTTCTTAGGCCTGTTGCATCTGGAAATTATTTTTGAGCGCATACAGCGTGAATTCGATATCGACATCATCTCTACGGCTCCAAGCGTCATTTATCGTTTCACTTTAAACGATGGGTCATCTAAGACAGTAGACAATCCTGCCCACTACCCTGACCACGGAATGATTCGCTGTGTGGAAGAGCCATGGGTAAAATGCCACATTATTACTCCATCCGATTGTCTTGGTGTTATCATGAATTTAGGCATGGATAAAAGGGGAACTTGTGTTAAAACGGAAACGATGGATGCCCGCCGTCTGCTTTTGACCTACCGCTTTCCATTAAACGAGATCATTACCGATTTTAACGACAAGCTTAAATCCATCACTAAAGGCTATGCCTCGTTTGATTATGAGTTTGATTCCTACGAAGAGAGCGACATCATTAAACTTGAAATCCGTGTGAACGAGGAACCAGTGGATGCCTTCTCTTGCCTGGTTCACCGCACTAAAGCGGAGAGCAAAGGACGAGCCATCTGCTCTAAGCTTGTTGAAGTCATTCCTATGCAGCTCTTCAAAGTGCCCATTCAGGCGGCCATTGGAGGCAAAATTGTAGCACGTGAAACCATCCGGGCCATGACGAAAAACGTGACGGCCAAGTGCTATGGGGGTGATATTACACGTAAACGTAAGCTTTGGGAAAAGCAGAAAAAAGGGAAGAAGCGCATGAAGGAAATTGGTAAAGTCAATATCCCTCAAAGCGCCTTTATGGAAGTCTTAAAGGCAACAGGAGACTAAAATGACATCCAGAAGTGCTGTAGCGGCTGATGAAAAGCTGACAGCCCGCTTCCACCCCTCTTTACTTGAAGGTCTCGACCGCGCGCGCATCCCTAAGCATATCGCTATCATACCTGACGGCAACCGACGGTGGGCCAAAAAGAAGCTTTCCGAAGCGAATGACGGCCATCGCGAAGGAGCCGATACCCTGATGGAGACTGTCAAAGCAGCTATTGACTTAGGGGTTGAAAAAATCACCTTTTACAGCTTTTCGACCGAGAATTGGAGCCGGACGCAAGAAGAAATTTTTGCCCTGCTTGCACTCATGGCCTCTTATTTGATCGATCAAAAAAACGAAATGATCGAAAGCGGAATCAAATTGGAAACCATAGGCGAGCCAAGCAGCTTCCCCGCCTTTTTAAAGCAGGCGATTCAGGAAACGAAAATTGCCACCGAGCACTGCACAAAAATCTCTTTAATTTTAGCGCTCAATTATGGCGCCCGCAATGAGATTTGCCGCGCCTTCAAAGCCATGCTTGATGATTATGACCACCGCCTTCTAGCGAAAGAAGAAGTAGATGAAAAAATGATCGCCAGCTACCTTGATACCCATGCCTGGCAGGATCCCGAATTGCTTATCCGCACAAGCGGAGAGATGCGCATCAGTAATTTTCTTCTTTGGCAAATTTCTTATACCGAAATTCACGTCTCTCCCGTTTTATGGCCTGATTTTACACCTGATTGCCTGCTTGAAGCCGTTTTAGATTACCAGGCAAGAGACCGTCGCTTAGGGGGATGCTAAAGCCATGTCCAGCCAATTAAAACAAAGGCTGATCGGCAGCGTGTGTGGTATCGTCATTTTAGTGGTTGCCATTTACTTTTCATTTGTCCCCCTTTTCTTTCCTTTTTTTGTCCTGTTGAATGCCGCTGTTATTTGCATGGCCTTGCTGGAGTACTATGACCTAGCGGTCAAAAAGGGATTTAAGCCCCTGGCTTTTTTAGCTTTAGGGACAACAACAGCCTATGTTATTTCTGTTTCGCTGTCCATCCGTCACTCTCACCTTGAAATGCTCCCCTGGTTTATTCTCCTCATGTCGTTGCTGCTATTTTTTCTAGCTTTTTTTAACCGGCAAAAAGACCCGGTGGGAAATTTGGCAATTACTCTGTTTGGGATTGTTTATATCACGCTTCCTCTCACATGCGGACTGATGATCAACTATTTTTTTCCCTCCGATGCCCCGGTAGATGGTCGCTATTGGCTCGCCTACGTCCTGACAGTCACAAAGATTGCCGATGTGGGCGCCTATTTTTGCGGCAAAACACTCGGAAAAAACAAACTCCTCCCTCATATCAGCCCCAAAAAAACGGTCGAAGGGGCAATGGGAGGCTTAACAGCCTCTTTGCTGGCCAGCCTGTTGTTTTACTTTTTAATTTGGTCTCCAGACTTTCTATCCATTTGGCAAAGCCTATGGCTCGGAATTGTACTGAGTGTGCTTGCCCAACTGGGCGATCTTGCTGAATCCATTCTCAAGCGGGATGCCGGCATCAAAGACAGC
This sequence comes from Parachlamydia sp., assembly GCA_021298935.1. Classification (GTDB taxonomy): domain Bacteria; phylum Chlamydiota; class Chlamydiia; order Chlamydiales; family Parachlamydiaceae; genus Protochlamydia. The sequence continues at coordinate 10,793 of JAJTHR010000147.1, forward strand.
AATCGCCTGCCTGGATTTGGCGGACTTTTGGATATGACCGATTCTCTTGTGTTTACTCTTCCATTTATGTATTTATTGCTTAAGACCTGGAGTTAATCAATGATCATCACAATCGACGGACCTGTGGCAACAGGAAAGAGCACAATTGCCAAAAAGCTTGCTGAATCGATCGGCTTTATTTTTTTTGATACCGGGGCGATGTACCGGGCCCTTTCATATGGCATGATCAAAAATGGCATCGCCTTGGATAATTTAGAAGAATTAGCGGCCTATTTAGAGCGTTTCCATTTTGATATCAAAGTGATTCACCATGAAAGGCGCTACTTTGTTGATGGGGAAGAGGCGACTAAGCAAATACGTGGCGAAGAAGTGACATCGTTTGTGTCTCAAGTTTCCGCCCTAAAAGTCGTCCGTGAAAAGCTAGTGGCCATTCAGAGGGAATTGGCGGTCGGAGTGAACGCCGTGTTTGAGGGCAGAGACATGGGAAGCGTCGTTTTTCCCGATGCTGCAGTAAAAATTTTTCTTACCGGCCGCAACGAGGTCAGGGCGCAAAGGCGCTTTGACGAGCTGATGGCCAAGTATCCCGAAGATATCAAAGGGCTGACCTTGGACAAGTGCCTGGAAGACATAATTAAAAGAGATCATTATGACTCGACAAGAGAGCATTCTCCCCTTTGCCAAGCGGTTGATGCCTATGTGATTGACACATCGGATCTGTCTGTTGAGGAAATA
>JAJTHR010000251.1 GCA_021298935.1 Parachlamydia sp.
AATTTTTCATCGGCATCTTTTACGTCCCAGCTCATTGCTCGATCTTGCAAACTTATCCAAGTTTGCTGCGATCTCCGCAATGTACTGGGCCATAAAATCTCGCCGCCAAAAATTTAAGAACCTACCCGCGCACGGTATATCTCCTCAATAAAGATACTCTTCAATTGGTTGTTCAGGATTTCTCGGATCATTCAAGCCAATGCAACACACAATGTATTTTTTGAGCACTCCGTATGACCATAGAGAACCTATAATGGGAGTAAAGCGAATAATGCCGATTAGCATATGCAAACTATGCTCCTCGAATTGATAACCTGGCAATGCACGGATTCTTCGATTGACTTCAATTTCCTGGGGTGTATTAAGCACGCGCTCTCTTTCTTCATAAAGTGTAGCCTCACCTTTCCATGTTCCTTTAAAATAGGCGGTCGCAAGATCATTAATCACTTTAAACGTATTCGAAATAAAAGTTGCTGCCCCTATGCCTTGTTGAATGAATGGTATTATGCATAATGCATTTGTTGTATTTGAAATAGTCATATTATTCTCATTTTTTTATTAATTACGACTAGTTTTAAATTTTTTAGAACAATATATCAAGTTTTATTCCCTCAATTGATGAAAATTAATGGATTCTTCACGAATGTGCTGCTTGCCGCGGTCTGCTACCCAATGCACAATGACTGCCTCGGGATTTCCCCCTTGCGCCATGCGCCAGTTATAAATTTGCGGCAATTCTTGAAAGGTATATCCATTTTGGCGGATCACTTGAGCCAGCAAATCTGAATCGCCAGGAAAGCAGGCATTCTGCTCTCTAACTCCCTCGGCCCATTTAAAAAGTACCTCTGAATCCTTTTTAAATACCACAACGCCGGCATTGTAGGTTTTTTCATCAGGCTTAAGCAGCCCCGCTGCTCTGTAGTGCTGCAGAGCAAAGTCGGGCTGCGGGGCAAGCGACAAACCTGCTTTCGTCTCGCAATAATCAAACAGGGGCGTAAGCGGTTTTTTAATTTCACAATCCACATCCGTCCAGATCGTCCGCTCAAAAGGGCTTTTAAGCATAGCTAAAGGCTTTTTTAGGCAAAAACCACGCACTTTCCAGAAATTTTTATTATGAAAAAGAGCCTGCCATTGCAGCACAAGCTCAGGGGCGATACGCTCTTTTGGAACCAGAAAGTCAAGCGGTTCCCGAAAAGGGATGACTTTCCCCCTTTGCTTGCACCATTCAAGCGCTTCAGGAGAAAGGCCAAAATCGATCATAGCGACGGGAAGAGTATTTTGCGCGGCATAATGGTGCCACCACCAGGGAAGCATCCATTCAAGCGTTTCATCGCTTGCGATCAATATCCCATCCATGTCTTATGCTTCTTCAAATTCGACAAGGTCTGCATGCTCGTATTTATTAATATCCAGCTCGCCTTCTTGCCTGGCGATCAGGACGGTCACTGCAGCATCCCCTAAGATGTTCAGCACAGTGGTGACCATTTCTCTTAGCCGGTCAATGCCTGCAATGACTGCTAACCCTTCAAGAGGCAGGCCCAGAGCTGAAAGAACGGCTGAAAGCATAATGAAGCCACTGCCCGGTACCCCAGCAGTTCCTATGGCAGAAAGCGTGGAAGTAAGGGTCAATGTAATATAGGAAGACAGATCAAGGGGGATTCCATAGGCATTCGCTACAAAAATGGCGCTCATTGCCTGAAAAATGGCGGTCCCGTTCATATTCATTGTAATTCCAAGCGGCAGTACAAATCCGGAAATATTTTTTGAAACGCCAAGATTTTCCTGCACACAATGCATGGCAACAGGCAAGGTAGCCGCGCTGCTCCCCGTGGAAAAGGCCATGATGATGGCATCCCCCATGCCTCTTAAAAAAGGGGCAACTTTTAATCGTCCAAGCCCTCTGATAATTCCTAAGCAATAAATGAGGAGAAAATGAACGAGGCAGGCAACATAGTATCCACCAAGAAACTTTAACAAGGGGAGCAGTAATTTTAGACCAAAAGTTCCTGCCACCCATGCCATAATGGCAAAAACACCGTAGGGTGAAAATTCCATCACTAGAGAGGTGAGGCGGTACATCACATCGGACAACGATTCGATGACTGCATACAAGGGCTTTCCCTTCTCACCTGAAAAGTTAATGGCGAGCCCTAAAAAGAGGGAGAAAACAATGATTTGTAAAATATTTCCCTCAGCCAGCGATTTCACAGGATTCGACGGAAATATGGAAACAGCGATATCGCCAATGCTCAAACGGGTGGCTATCGTCTCGCTTTCCGCTTGAAGCCCAAGCCCCCCTCCCACCTGAAAAAACAGGGCAAGTACGATTCCAATCAGGATAGAAATCAAAGTGGTGGTCAAATAAATCCCGATCGCTTTCCCGCCTACACGTCCAAGCTTTTTTGGGTCATGGATCGTGCAAATACCAGCTGTCATGGAAGAAAGAATCAGCAAAGGAATGATCATGCTGATCAAATTTAAAAAAATCTTACCCAAGGGTTGCAGATAAACAGCCTTTTCGCCAATCAGCATTCCTGTTAAGACACCAGCCCCAAGGCCAATAAAATCTTCTTCCAAAGCTTCATTTATCTAAAACTCATCTTTTCAATGTGCGTTATAAAATTTTTCCATTCATCTTTGCCCTCAACTATTTTGAGCTCGATTTGTACCCAGGCAACAGGCAGGCTGACTGCGCTCAAGTTCGGCAGCTTGACGTAATCCTTTTCCGTGCAGACCAGCCAAGCAGCCCCTAATTGCTTGCATTCTTTTGCAAACCTCTCCAGGCTCTTTTCCTTAATGGTGTCATGATCGGGCAGGCAAAGTTCTGAAACGACAAGGGCCCCCTCAGCTTCTAAAAGGCTTTTAAAATATTCAGGGTTGGCTATTGTGCAAAATAAACCGATTCGTTGATTTTGGAAAGAAGTTATTTCCTGCCCGTCCATCTCTGTGCGATTTGAAATCTCTGTTTGTATGCCGATTGACGGAGCGCTCGTGTAGGCTTGAAGATAGGCCTTCACCCGGTTGTACTGCTCTTTTGAAGCCGCATGATTGATCACAAGCAAATCTGCACGGCCTAATGATTTTTTTTCCTCTCTCAAAAAACCCCTGGGAAGAAAATGATCGCATCCGAACGGATCGCCCGCATCAATCAGAACAATGTCTAGATCGCGCGCCAATCGGCGGTGCTGCATGGCATCATCGAGCAATATCACTTCCGCCCCTTCTTTTGCAGCCAGAAAGGACCCCTTCCTGCGATTCCACCCCACAATGACGAGGGATTCAGGAAAGCGTTTCGCCAACAAATAAGGCTCGTCACCGCAATATGTGGGATGGTGTTGAGGTCCTTCCCCAGCGCATAGCAGCACAGGGTCTTTCAATTTTTCAGCTTTCGAGCGGTAGCCGCGCGTCAGGATGGCTAATTTCCGCCTCCCATAGAAGTGGGAAGCCAAGAAAAGAGTAAAAGGTGTTTTTCCTGTCCCCCCGGCAACAATATTGCCGACACTGATGACTAGTGAAACGGGCGGAACATATTTTCGCATCCACCCTTTATCGAAACACCAATTTTTAAAGCGGACAGACAGACCGAAAAGGATGCTTAAAAAAAATAATACCCCCTTAATAAAAGTGGGGAAAATCCCCTTTTTTTTTCCTTTTATAACCCCTTTGATATAGAGCTCGACTTTTTTAACCAGCATGTCTTTCAATTCCTAGCGCACTCGTTTTCTAAACAGCAATTTGCTTCGGAATAAAATAATAGTTCCTCTATCCCTTCGATGAGGAGGTGCATAGCTGTCATGTGGGCTTCCTGAATGCGGTCGGATGTTTCAAATCCCTCGATAAGCAGCTCAAAATCGGCTTGGCCCTTAAGCTCCCCCCCCCCTTTTCCTAAAAAAGCTACGGTATGCAAGCCTTGCAGCTTGGCTTGTTCAAAAGCTTTCACAATGTTTGGAGAGTTTCCGCTTGTAGTGAGTCCAATAAATACATCGCCTGGCACCCCATGCGCTTCAATTCCCCTGGCAAACACCCATTCAAACCCCTGGTCGTTACCCACGCAGGTCAGATGGCCAGCCTCAGTTAACGGGATGGCTGGCAGCGCTTTTCTAGGCTTTCGAAAATAGCCTGTCAGCTCTTCGGCAAAATGGGACGCATCGCACAGACTTCCCCCGTTTCCTGCAATAAGCACTTTCCCTCCTTGGCGAAAACAATGACTTAAAAGCTGGGAAACGCCTTCTAAAAACCTTAAGGCTCGCGGCTCTTTAAGCTGTTCTTTGGCTAAAAGGCTTTCATTGATGGATTGAATGAATTTATTTATCATGAATTTGCTTATAAATATTTTATGAGATTTGTAGAAACTTACTATTTTCAACCAGTTTTTACTTTGAATCAAGCAGAAAAATAAATAGCTTCAAAACTCCAACGCTTGAACTGATTGCACATTATTAACTGCTTCATTAAAATTAGAGGGCCTAATAGACAACCAAGAGGTCTAATATGAAATATCTTAAATATTCTGTTATAATATTATCTTTAGTTTTAATGGCTGCTTCTGTTCCCTATTTAAGCGCAAAGCACAAGACCAAGCGGCACTCTTTTTTTGGTTTGAACTTTAACGTGGGCTCTTATCCACGAGTCGTCCATTACGCCCCTGCTCCGGTTCCCGTTCCGGTTGTTGCCCCGGCGCCCGTTGCGGTTTACCCGGTTCCAGTCAGGTCCGTTCAACCGGTTCCAGTCGCTGCTGTAGAGCCGGCACCAGTCGCCATGCATCCTGTGCCTGTGCCGACGATGGCAGCGTACACCTCACGCGCTTACATCCAACCGACGCATTATACGACGCCTGGAAGGATTTACGTGCAGCCGCAATTTTCTTTTTGGACCTATCGTTAATTTGGACATTGCTTAATTTATAGCGCTGATTTATAAAAAAATTATTTAGTTTTAGGGTCAGCGCTATGATCATTTCAATTTTTTCACTCTTACTGGCAGCCATCGGATATTATTATTCAGAGACGCTCCCCTTCGCAGGCATCGCCATGCTGCTTGGAGGCTCTCTGGTCGGTTTGATCCTCTTCATCATCCAGGCTCTCCACCTCATTCCCCTTGAAACGCTTGAACAAAAGCTCGTCCCTAATCTAATGGAGCTGTACCGCAAAAGCCGTCGCCTGCAATTGGGAATGATTTGGCTCCTACTCTTTATCCTCGTCTCCTATGCATTTGCCATTTTTGCCGAAACAAACCTTCCTTACCGCGAATGGTTTTTCCCCGTTTGGATTGTCGCTTTCGGCATCAGCTTAGATGTACTTAAAGGGATATGGCGCGCGACACTCAATTTTTTAAATCCCTACTACTTGATCAATCTGTTTGCGCGGGATGCAAAAAAAGCCATTCAGGATGAAAAAGATGAGGTATTATGGAGCTCGCTCGATAGCCTGTCGGAAATTGCCTTGCGCTCCGTTGAGAAAAGCAAAATTGCGCTGAGCCATCAGACCCTGCAAAATTTGCCCCCAATCCTGCAAACCTTCTTTGACTCTTCAAAAAGCATCTCGCGTATTAACCTCGATAAGAAAACAGAGAAGGATACAGGCAGCGACGAGGCGAGCTATACTCTATTTTATCTGTTGCAAAAGCTAGAGCTGATCAACGATCGCGCTCTGCAAAATCGACTGGAAGCAGTCTGCCGTCAAATGGTCATTGTGATGGGTAAGATTATTCTTTCCAGCGCCCGGTTTGATCTTACGATGGTCAGCTTTCCGACCCATTTTTTGACTAAATTTGGCCTGAAGGCCCAGCAGCATCATTTTGACGAAGTCGCCGTCCTGACAACAAGCACCCTCCTCGAAATTGCTAAAACCATTCTAACAGACATGGATCTTAATTATGCTGAACTCCAGGAACCCTTCCAGGCCATCATTAACGGGCTGGATGCCATTGCCAGGGGAACATTCAAAAAGGACAAAAATACAAATATTCAGCTTCTTATCCAGCCATTAAAGGAAATCCGCGCCCTTCTTGAAACGGATAAAATGGAAAAGCATCCGGATACTCCCGGGGTATTGGCACAAATTGATCGCTCCATCGAGGAATTCACTGCTCTTGAGCAAGTCATGCGCACGATTCCTCCTCTGCCCGGCATGAACGAAATAGGTGAATCACCTTAAACTTACCCTCCTGTGATTCATTTTTAGTTTTTAAATAAATTTAGTTAATTTAATAAAAATAATAAAATTACGAATAAAAATTTTATCAAAAAAATATTCCATTAATTTTCCTTCTTTGTTAATTTGAAGTTAAATACAAAAGGGTTAGGTATGTACACCAATACTGGCTATAAACCTTACAATATCTCTCATCAAAATATTAGCCCATCTTCAAGTGAGGATCAACTGGAGAAGGATCTCAAATCCTTTGAACAAAAATGCATTGAATTTCATGCTCATAGAGCAAGTTTAAATCCGGAAATTGGCTATAGCCTTGAGGGACGAATATCCGAGCTTGAGGTTGAGAATGCAATTTTAAAGCGAGAGCAACAGACGACCATTGAAAACTATGAGTACATTCGAGCTGATATGGCTGTCGCCCAAGCTGAACAGGAAAATGAAATTTTAGCGCTAAAAAAGAAAATGGCGGAGCTTGAAAAAGTCAACGCCCGCATGGTTGAATTAGTACGCAAAATTGATGAGGAATGCAGGGATCCTATTAGCACGGAGGACTTTAGTACAGGGGCCAGAATAGCTCCCAACGGAGTGACTTATGGAACTGCTTCCATCGAATGGATAGAAAAACGTGGAACAAATCCTAAGAATGTTCAGGAAGCTTTAAAAGTTGAAGCACTTTACCCCAACAGACTGGCACAAAATGTTGCAGCCCTTCTCAAAAAAAATAGCGATCTATTCGAGGAAGAACCTAAGTAACCTGAGCTTGAGTTTAGATAGGAAATATAACCTACATGACATAGGATAATTGTTTCATCTTGGTTTTTAAAAGGGGCTTTAACTGAGGGGGACTCTCTCCCGATCTTTCATTATATTTTTTATAGTACTTGAGAGCCTGTACCTCATCTATTTCTACTTTTAGCCCCTTTTGGTAAATTTTACCTAGATAATATAAAGCACGTGGTTTGATCGTAGATACTTCTTCAAATAATTTTCTTGCCTCTGTAAAATTTTGATTAACATCAAAATGTTTAGAGCTATTGAAATACCGGCCTTTGTAATAACTCATCGCTAAACAATATTTGGAAGAAGAACTCCCTTGCTCAGCACCGCGCTTTGTCCAAATAAGTGCCTTATCAAGGTCTTTAGCGCAAAATCTACCCTTGGCATACATTTTTGCAAGGTAGTCTGCCGCGAAGCTTAAGTCTTTTTTATAAGCCATTTTTAAATAACGGATGGCCATTCGTTTTATTTCATATGTTATGTCTACACCATTCTGGAGAGCTTTGGCATAATCATACATTGCTTTAGGCCAGCCTTCGTCAGCAGCCAATTTTAAATAATTCATCCTCTCAATATAACCTTGGCAAAAATTCATGGCATAATAATGCATCGCTTCTAATTTTAGTTGCGGATCGACTGCATGATCCGCAAGATGTTTGCAAATTTCTTTTGCTTGCTCTTCATTAGCCTGAATTTTTTCATCCCCCTCATACAGGTATCTTGCCCATCTAAGAAGTGCATCTTCCTGTCCGAGATCCGCTGCCTTTTTAAGCCAATATTCAGCCTGTTCATGATTGATGTCATTCTGATCAAAATGACAATAAAGGTTCCACATGGAATTTAAAAATCCTTTTTTAGCGGCCAATTGAAAAAGTTTAAAAGAAAGGCTCTCTCTCCCATTATCAAAGTGGAACATACCTAAGTCATTAATTTTTTCAGGCTCATTAAGCAAATTCATGTGCAAGAGTCCCTGTTCGATATTTTGCTCAATTCCCTCACCCAACAATAGTAGTTCACCATATTTGTATTGGGCCTGGCTATTGCCTTTTTCTGCTAACTGTTGATAAACTTTCGCTGCCGCCAATTTATCTATGGGTCGTGTGCTTGTGCCTGTGGAATAACTATTGCCAAGCTCAAACAAAGCTAGATCATAGTTTAAATCTGCCGCAGCGAATAACCACTTATCTGCCTCCAGGTCATCTTGCTTTACTCCTAAACCAAGTTTAAATTTCATATAAAGATTAAACATGCCTACTGCAGATCCACCAAAAGCGGCTGCTTTATAAATGTTAATAGCTAAAAGATGGGCTTGCACATTTGAGTAATTATCACCAATCATATTCAAACGATTAAAATCATTTTGACAGGATAGTAATAAAAATTTTAAACCTTGTTCAATATCTTGTTCTACTCCAACCCCTTCAAAAAGCATTATGCCATATTTATATTGAGCCTCTGTATTTCCTTTTTCAGCAAGATCTTTATAAATTTCCACTGCAAGAGTTTTATTAAGCGTACAGCCAATCCCCCATTCATATTTAAAAGCTAAACGCTTTCCTGCCTCTTCACTGCCTCTTTCATAGGCTGATCGAATGAAATGCAAAGCCTGCTCGTCATCTTTATAAAAGCCATTGGAAAAAAAATCTGCCAGCCCTAGCAGCCCTTTATTTCTGTCGGAACAGGACTGCAGATAAAAAAAAGCCCCTTCAGCAATATTTTTTCCTACCCCGTCGCCTTTAAGGCACATCCACCCATATCTAAAAGCTGCCATTAAATTGCCCTTCACAGCCAGCTGCTTGTAGATGCATGCCGCTTTTTCTTTATCGACCACACCATTAATTCCGAAATAGTTCATTTCTGCGATGTAAAATGGAGAATGGGGATTTCCTTTCTCAGCCGCTTGGCTAAAATAATTAAACGCCTTCTCTTTTTTACATTGGCCCCCATCGCCATTAAAAAGCATCATCGCATAGTGATGCAGGGCTACGCTATTAACAGCTGCTCCCTTTTTAGCAAGGGTTTTGACATGTTTTAAATCAAGCCGCTCTTTTGCAGGCGAAAAATATAAAGATGAAAGATGGTCAATCGCCGGGCCGTATAAATTATCGATGCATTTGCTTAGTAAAGAGAAGCCCTGGTTAAAAACTTCGGTAGAAGAGGAGGCCAGCAATTGAGCTGCCTGCTTATATATTTCTGGAATCGAAGGACTCGATTCGATTCTTGCTTTTTTTTCCGGCCTTACTTCACTATCTTGATAATTTTCGAATTTTCTTTTATCGCTAATATCCACAAATAAACCTATACTAAATTTTAACTCACCTCTGCCAAAAGGAGCAGATGAATAAGCAGATCTTTTGAATCTCAATTAACTTCAAAAATGCTCGCAATATTAGTAAAATATTGCTGCGCTTTTTGAATTAATTGATTTTTCAAAATCTCTTGATTCTTCATTTTGCTCTTTTTGGCAGAGGTGAGATTTTAATTAACAAATTATCAAATCACTAAATAATTGTAAACAAAAACGGCTCATCACGTAAATGAGTACCTGCCAGAGGAAGAAGGGGATAAACAACTAGTTTAGATTAGTTGAAAAAAAGTGAAGCAGACATTTATTAATTCTCTTGGATTAAAAGGAGATTAAATATGCCTGCTTCAATGCTATATCATATCAATCAAATTGAGAATGTTCAAGTCAAAACAGAGGAATACCACTCAGACAAAATAGTCTTTAACGTCCGCTTTATATACAGCGCGCGGGTAGGTTCTTAAATTTTTGGCGGCGAGATTTTATGTCCCAGTACATTGCGGAGATCGCAGCAAACTTGGATAAGTTTGCAAGATCGAGCAATGAGCTGGGACGCAAAAGATGCCGATGAAAAATTTAAAGACCTATCCGCGTGTCGTATAA
>JAJTHR010000315.1 GCA_021298935.1 Parachlamydia sp.
CAGAGTTTAAAATTACTAGGAGTTGAGCAGCGAGCCATTATCGGCAAAATGAAAGAGATTATTTTTTTTATCAAAACATATAATCTTGGAAATAAGATACATACCATCCATGCAGAGTGTTGGTATGGAACTTTGAGGAGCAGCGTTGCTTGCTGCCGGTTGATGAAAAACGGCAACTCTTGAATTTCGTATTTCAGAACTTGGAGTTAAAAGATAAAAAGCTCTCCGTAACGCTACGTGAACCCTTTAAAATAATAAAGGACACTTCTTTAATAGAGAAGTGTCCTGGGATGTGCCCAGAATAGGACTCGAACCTACACACCTTTCGGCACCAGAACCTAAATCTGGCGTGTCTACCAATTTCACCATCTGGGCATGAATTAGGAAAAGCGTACTACAAGGACCTCTATTTGTCAATAACCTTATTATAATCTAAATTGATTAAAATATGTTGGTTTTTGACCTCTTTTTTGCCATTATAAGTGTTTAAAATGAGTAAATAATGCCTCTTTCGCCTGCAGCTATTGGTATTGTCTTAAATACCTCCCAATCCCATGTTCTTCTGGTGAAAAGAAAAGACGTTCCTATTTGGGTTTTACCAGGAGGTGGAATTGAGGAAAACGAAAGGCCGCTGCAGGCAGCCAAGAGAGAAATAGAGGAAGAGACCGGACTTGCGGTTGTCATAGAAAAGCAATGTGCGGAATACACCCCTATCAACCGTCTGGCCGCGAAGACATATGTTTTTTTAGGGAATGCTCTCGAAGAAAACTTTAAATTATCAAACGAATGCAGTGCCATTGGCTTCTTTCCCCTCAACGACCTCCCCCCTCAACTTTTCTTTCTGCATAAAGAATGGCTGCAGGAAGCCTTAAAGGCCACTCAAGTGATCAAGAAGCCCATCACTCAAATTACCTACCGGAAAGTTATTTTATTTATTTTAAAAAATCCCCTTTCAGCCTTTAAATACCTATGGACAAGAACAACAAAAAGCTAAATTTTTTCAATAAGTTTGTCGTTAAATCCTGTTGGGTCATCGCTTTTTCCCTTCTCTGCGCCATTCTATATGAGAAGGCTTTGAGCGATCGGAACCAAGATTTCCAGGCTCTTAAAGAGCAAATGAAACATTTGCAGAAGGAAAAGAGAACCGCCCTAAAAAGGCAGGAAGATCTCCAGCTGCAAATCAATAGCCAAAGCGATCCTGCATGGATTGAATTGACTCTAATGAAAGGCTTGGGTCTTGTCCCTGAGGGGGAACAAAAAGTCTACTTCCAAAAAAGGGGGGAGTAATTTTGGGTTTCGGATTTATCTTAGGTTCTTAGGCGATTAACAATTTTCACGATACAGTCTGCTGCGTCGATAATCTCCTGCTCTGTCGTATTCCTTCCCACTGAAAAGCGAATGGCCGATCGGGCAAGCTCTTTTGAAATTCCCATGTTTAAAATGACCCGTGAAGGCTCTAATGCCCCTGAAGAACAGGCGGACCCATGGCTGGCGGAAATGCCCTCCAGATCTAAATTCAAAAGAAGCGCCTCGCCATCCACCCCTTCAAACGAAAGATTGGAAGTGTTGACGATCCGCGGGCCTTCCCCGTTGACATGGACGCCTGAAAGATTGTCTTGAAGTGTTTTTTCAAGCAAATCCCTCCTTTGCCTAAGCTGCTGGGTGATCTCTGCCTGTTCGCTGTCTAAAATGGCAATGGCTTTAGCCAGACTGACAATGCCTGGCAGATTTTCAGTTCCAGCTCGTCGATGGTATTCCTGATTGCCTCCCCGAAAGAGAGGTTGAATTTTAAAAGTCTGGCGGCAAATGCAAAAGCCTATTCCTTTGGGTGCATGAAACTTATGGCCGCTAAAAAAGAGGGCGCTTGCACCGTTCGGGATAGCGAAGGCTTCTTTGCCAAGCAACGCCACACCGTCAACCACAAAAGGAATCCGGTGCTCTAAGGCAATGTCCGCTATGGCAGCGATGTCTGTCTTTACTCCCGTCTCATTGTTTGCTGCCATTAGGGTAATTAAGCGGGTATCCGGGCAAATTGCCTTTCTGACATCCTCTGCCTGAGGGGCACCATAAGAGCCAGGAGGAAGAAGAGATAGACGGAAGCCCTTTTTTTCAAATTGCTTAAGGGTTTCGTAAACACAAGAATGCTCAGCACTTGAAGAGATAATATGGCCGGAAGGAAATTGACTGACAGCTCCATTTAAAAGCAAAAAAGCCCCTTCCGTCCCTCCGGATGTAAAAATGATTTCATTGGGTCGAACGGAAAAAAATTGCGCGATCAATCGGCGGCTTTCTTCCAGCTTGCCGTGCAACTGCCTGCCGTGGAAGTGGATGCTGCTTGGATTGCCCTCTTCATTCTCAAGCTCTTTTAAGAGCTCTTCTAAAATGCGGGGATCTATTGCTGTGCCTGCATTGGCATCTAAGTAAATCCGCCTACGGCTCATTCGTCTTCTGTGAAGGGGATGATCTCTTCCACTTCAACGACCACAGCCGTAATATTGTCATGCCCCCCTTTTTGCTTAGCCGCCTTAACCAGTTTTTTTGGTATCTCTATGGCTTGGTGAGTGGACACGATTTGGTAAATATCCTGCTTGCTGAGAAGATCGGTCAACCCGTCTGTGCACATAAGAAACATGTCATGGGCTTGAACCCTGTCTGTGGTCACCGTCGGTTCAACGTAGCGTTCAGTGCCAATGGCTTTTGTAATAATATTCTTATAGGCAAATTCCTTTGCCTGCTCTTCATTTAGCTGCCCAAGCTCTATCAATTCGCTAAGCAGCGAATGGTCCCTTGTCATCTGTTCCAATTGATTGTTGCGCAAACGGTACACTCGGCTATCACCGACATGTCCGATAATCACCCCTTCAGGGTGAAAAAAGAGACAGCAAAGCGTGGTCCCCATCCCCTTCAGTTCATGATAGCCGCGGCTCATGCGGTAGACTGATTGATTCACCTCTTCGATGATTGCGGAAATGATTTCCTGGGATTCGGATAGGTTATGGGCGTGGGAAGAAAATTCTTCTTTTACCATATTACATAGCGCTTCGACAGCTTGTTTTGAAGCAACCTCCCCTGCCTGATGCCCCCCCATTCCATCTGCCAAAGCGAAAAAATGATCTTCCTTTAGCCCCTTCCAATAATCCTCATTATTTTGCCTGACTAACCCTACGTCTGACAAGCCGTAAACTGAAATTTTGTATACCATTACAGGAAGTGCCATAATATGAGATAAACCTAAAAAAAGACCTAAGCAAAATTTTATAAGAAAAAGTAATTTACCAAAAGCATTAAGATAAGCTAGGGCTGAGTGATCCGCCCGAGGCATAAAAGGCATCCTGAAGCTCTATCAAAAAGAAAAAAGAAAAAAGGGCGATTGACGCTCATCTGCAAGCCCTCCTTTTGATCTAGCGTTGCTTTTTTGCCAAGCATGCTTGCTACCGTTGCACTGCTGCCATTTTCGTCAATTTTTAGGCTTGAGCGATGAGTAGCCAATCCTAAATAGAAGCCCTCTTGCTCTGTCATACCAGAAAAATCGGCTTTCGAAGTAAAAGCGCCCTTCATGCCTAATTTTTGGAGCATTTGATCAAGGGGTGGTTTTTCATCCACACGAAAGCTGGGCATTCCCAATTGCACCTGATGCGTCCTTAATTGCGCTTCCCAATCCTCAAAGTTGTTTTTATTAATTTCTAATTTTTTCATTTCTTTAGGCAGTACGATGAACAGTGAAATTTTGGGATGACCCTCTCCAATTCTTTGGAAAGGAAGTTCAATCATCTCCACCTCGTCATTTTTAAAATAAAGAAACTCTCCCTTGGTATGCAGCATGTCCACCTGCCTTGTCCTCTTCTCATCTAGCTGAAACGCTTCTTTTTTAGTTTCTAGGCGATTAAATCGCTGCAGCCAGGGGCTTTTAAAGGCAAATGCAGTTGTCACTACCAGCTGATCATCATCTTTAAGCTCTTGTATAAGCACAACCTGATTGATTTGACGGCCCGTTTGTTTTGTCGCCCATTGATTGATCACACGAAGGGACTGGGCAAAGCCTCTTTTAAAATCAATCCATTC
>JAJTHR010000337.1 GCA_021298935.1 Parachlamydia sp.
CATAAATTTGACTTGTGATCACCTTCATCTTTAAAAGATCTCTCCTTGTTGATATTCAAAGATATCAACTTCGAAAAGATCTTTTAAATCTGAAGCGCTGACAAATCAACTTTATGGTTTTATTTTTGGGAAATGGTATAAGGGATTGCCTGCAGCCTGCCTTTCAGCCATTTTCAAGTTGAGGATGCATTTTTGCTTAAGATCATTGCATTGTTCCAGAAGGGGGAAAAACTTATGGATGAGGATCGTTTGTACGCGCAAGCGGTTAAATTTTCCATCTTCCAACAGACTGTGAAATTTCTTGCACGTGAGCGGGAGCTGATAAACCGCCTGAGTGCTAAGTGCGATGATATTAATAGGATCAATGCATTGATCGTAAAACTGAAAAAAATCGATCATTATAAACTTTTTATGTGCTTTAAATGGTCGCTTCCTTTGAACAAAAGAATTTCGTTTCCACTATAAGTTAGGAGAGCTTGATTGATTTTATTAATAAGATCATCAAAAGTTAATTCGCGGTACTCACCGTTATTGGGATCAAAAAAAAGATAGTGGTCGGCTGAAGTTTTTTGTATTAACATGGAGTGGCCCCTTGCAGAAAAAAACCCTCTTTTAAATACTTCGAATTTCAAAACTTCTTTTTCATCTAAATTAGCGAATTTATCACTAATCAGCTGTCGATTGACATTCCATGTTTTATTTTTAAAGTAGACGAGCTTGCGTTGTTCTGAATAAGAAAAAAGATTATTCGGGTAAAGTCCAAATAAAAAAGCCAAAGCTCTTCTAAAAAGAGTGTGAATTTTCAATAGATGGCTGTTTTTTATTTTTGGTGAATTTAATTTTTTTATGGTGATGTTTTTAAAAAGAAATTGATCATTCGTGGCTTTTCCAATCAAATTGTCTGCCAATATACAATTGCAAATAATTTCACATAGCCCGCCATGCTCTCTAGCAATTTCTTTTAATGTGTTATATTGGGCATCAATATAAGTAGCGTTATTATTCAATTGATTCCATACATGCATTTGATCGAAAGGATAATAATTTAAATTAAAATCTATTTTTTCTAAATTTAAATTCGAAAAATTAAAACTAATCATAATTACCTTTGTTTAAAGTGAAATTATAATTAATTAATGTTAAAAGCATTTAAAGGAATTATGAAAATTACCCTTTGATCACCAGGCGAGGGGAGAGTGTGGTCACCTTATTGGCAAGCCCGGCATCTTGTATAGCCTGCACGACATCATCCACATCTTTGTAGGCATCGGGCATTTCCTCAGCCACCGTGCGGTGAGAGGAGACCATGACGAATTGAAAGCAATGTCGGCGGTATGCTCCATTTCTACAAAAGGAGGCTGAAGGGAAAGGCTCCATAAGGATTGGTAGCGAGATTGACCCAGACTTTCGTACAGCTGAAGGGCTGAGGCATAGAGCGGCAGTGGCTGGAAATGCCGCTTCCACCCTTGTTTGTCAAAAGGAGCTCTGGCCAGGGAGCCTCGATAGCAAGGGCTAAAAATAACCGTTTAAATGTTTCCATATCTATCGATGTACAATAGATAAGTAAATAATAGCCACAGGCAAGCGGCATAGATCACTGTTTTTAATGGAAATTTTTTTTCCATGACACTGTTTTGAGGAGAGGAAGGATCGATCCATACAGGGGGTAGTTGAACTTTTAATTTAGATAAAGCTTCTTCAGCGGCCCAAGGGTTGAGGTAGTAGGGTTCTAATGCCTCTTGCCTTTCATAAGATTTGCCATTAAATAAATAGGCGAATTGCACCTGGACAGCAAATTTGCTTCCATTTGGCACAACTTTCCATTCTGTCTTGCTTGGCTGAGTGAGTGTGGTCAGGCTGCTGTATTGCATGATCTGGAAGAGTGCCATTCCCGTGTAAAAAAAAGCGCCGGTTGCAAAAATCAGGATAAAAATCTTCCAAACAGGATTTGAATGGCGAAACATCATGGTATTTTTTGAAACTCTTCGGGCGGAGGTGCTTCAATGCGGATCTCTTTTTTTGAAATGGGATGCTTGAACCCCAGCAGGTGGGCATGGAGGCAAAGCCTTTTCAAAGGATTTGTTTGAGCGCCATATTTTTTATCTCCTGCAACGGGATGCCCGGCGGCAGTGCAGTGGACCCGTATTTGATTCTTGCGCCCTGTCTCCAATGTCAGTTCCAAGAGGGAGTATTTTTTTCCGGCTTTGAGTGTCTCAAAGTGTGTGATGGCCTGCTGCCCTTTGGTGGTATCGTATGTTTCATGCACATTGTAATTGGCATCTTCCACCAGGTAGCTTTCCCATGTGCCGGACATTTGAGTCATCCGCCCCTCTACGACAGCCGTATAAGCCCGCTGGATCGCATGCACCTTGAAAAGCTCTTTCAGCCCTTCAAGCGTTTTCTGATTAAAAGCGAAAAGCATCACCCCCGAAGTGTCCTGGTCAAGGCGGTGAACGACGAAAATAGCCTTGCGAAAATGTGTTTTTAGCAAGGCATGGGCCGTTTCATGCTTTTCAAAGGCAGCCGCAACGCTCAAAAGCCCGGTGGGCTTGTAAATGGCGACCAGGTCTTCATCTGCGTAAAGGATCTCAATGCCTCCACCAATGATTTTTTTACGCTGTCCGATGCGGACTTCCTGCCCCTCGCGTACAACTGTCGCTACCGTTTTAATCGGCAGGCCGTCAATCTGTACACGGCCTTCCCGGATCCATTCACGCAAAGTGGTTTTGGAGCTATTGGGGGAAAAGTGGACAAGGGCTTCCAAAAGGGGAAGCGTGGAGGGGGCAATCCATTTCATAATGGCAACAGGTTAAAGAGTTAGAAATTCACCTTACGCAAAAAGAGCAAAATAAAGAAGCGAGCATTTTTGAACTTAATTGAGATTCAAAAGATCCGCTTCTTCATCTGCTCCTTTTGCGTAAGTGAGTTAGAAAGAAAGGGTATCAAAACAGGGGAGTTTAAAACAAGATTAATAGTCTTTGACGAATTAACTTCTATTGACTATAATTACTCCCTTTAAAGATTAAAAAAACCTTAGAGGAACCATGGCCAAACAAGAAGCTAAGCCAGCAAAAAAAGTAAAGCGTCCAACAGCCCTCAAGCGCGATCTCCAAAATGTCAAAAAGCGCTTGGAAAATAAAACGTATAAATCACGTGTTAGAACTGCCACACGCTCATTCCAGGATTCTTTGGTAAAAGGCGATGAAGCTGATACGCTAATTAAGCTTAACGAAGTTTACAGCATGTTGGACAAATGTGCAAAGAAAGGTGTTTACAAGGTGAATAAAGTCAGCCGGACAAAATCTCGCTTAGCTGCAAGAGCTGTCGCTAAGAAATAAAACTGCCTTTCAGTTAAGTCCTGTGTGTTAATCTTCACGCAGGACATTTCAACCTTATCACATTGCCAGGGCTTTCATGTGCACGATACGTTCATTCGCTCTCTTTTTTTTCTTCTTTACAGCATTTGCAACAGCTGAAGAGCTTAAGCCCGACCTGACCGTCATGATCCCTATGCGGGATGGATTTGTCCTTCCCACCGATCTCTATTTGCCCTATCCTGAAGCGCGCGGCCTTCCTTGCATTTTACTGCGCAGCCCTGCCGGACGGGAGGCCTACTGGAAAAGCTTTGCCGAAATTGCAAAAGCCGGTTATGTCGTGGCCATTCAGGATACCCGCAATGTACTGGACGAAGAAGGAAAAACTCTTCCCTTCATCACGGATGGCTGGGGAAAGCTGCAGGATGGGTATGACGCAGTCGAATGGCTGGCTAAAAGCCCTTACACAAATGGTAAAATCGGCACATGGGGCTCCTCTGCCTTAGGCATTACGCAGCTCTTGATGGCCCCTTCCCAGCCGCCGCATCTCGCTTGCCAGTATATCGTTGTCGCGGCCGCAAGCCTTTATCACCAAGGCATTTTTCCGGGCGGGATTTTACTTAAGCACCAGGCGGAAAGCTGGCTGGGCTATTATGCAAGAGACACGGGTGTTTTGAATTATGTCTGCCATCGCCCTTTCTATAATGATTTCTGGAAGCAGTTGAACACCCTCGAAGTGGTCGACCGGGTCAACGTGCCCGCCATTCATGTGGGGGGCTGGTACGATACCTTCCTGCAAGGTACCTTATCCGCCTTTGTTGCACGTCAGAATAAGGGAGGGGAAGGGGCAAGAGGTGAGCAGAAGCTTGTCATTGGCCCATGGACACATTTTTGGCCGCTTTCAAAAAAATTCGGCGATTTTGAAGTTCCTTTACCGGGAGTCACCCCCCCTTTTGACATAGCGCCGAAACGGTGGTTCGATTACTTTTTGAAAGGGGATAAAAACGGCATCGGATATCTTCCCCCTGTGCTCTATTACGTCATGGGCCCTTTCGACGGCTCCGCCTCAAGCGGTAATCTATGGCGCTCAGCGGATGCCTGGCCGGTCCCTTCCGTTCCAACGCCCCTTTACTTTAATTCCAACGGGTGGATGCAGCGAAAAATTCCTTTTACCGCCCTGCTCTCCTATACCTATGATCCCTTAAATCCGGTACTAACGAATGGGGGGAGAAATCTTTTTCTGGAATCGGGACCAATGGACCAAAGCGCCTCAGAAAAAAGAGAGGATGTGCTAGTCTTCACGACAGAGCCTCTGGATGAAGATGTGGAAATGACAGGCAACTTGAGCGCGACCCTTTACGTGATGTCGGACAGGCCTGATACCGATATCATTGTCAAGCTATGTGATGTCTACCCGGATGGAAAAAGTATCCTGATCTCGGAAGGGGGAAGCCGTTTAGGCCATCTTTGCTATGAAGAAAAAGGGGAGAAGTTTAAGCCCGGACAGTCGGCAAAAATTGAAGTTGATCTGTGGGCGACAAGCCTCGTTTTTGCCAAAGGGCATTCGATACGTGTGACGGTCAGTAGCTCCAACTATCCACGCTATGAAAAAAACATGAATGTCGGGCTGATCGGCAGCCGCAAAGGGGAGTCGAAAATCGCAAAAAATACGGTGCTGATGGGTGAAAAATACCCCTCGCACATCCTTCTGCCCATCGTCCGAATAGGAGAAAAATGGTTGGCCCATCCGCAAAATCACCAAACGGACGCACCTTGACATGAAGGCCGTCATTTTGGCTGCCGGCAAAGGGACGCGGCTAGATAGCAGTGAAGGGCATGATCCGAAACCCCTGACTTGCCTGTCCAACGGTCTTTCGATTCTCAAAATGCAATTGCAAAATTTAAGCCGTCTTCTCCCTGTTGATGACATCCTTGTTGTTGTCGGCTACCATAAAGAGCAAATTATGGATGCCCATCCTGAACTTTTATATGTTTACAACCCCTCTTTTGCACAAGAAAATACTGCCAAAAGCCTCTTAAGGGCTTTTAAGAAAATCAATGACGATGTGCTGTGGATCAATGGGGATGTCGTATTTAATCCGGCCATTTTCAGCCATTTCGATTTCAAATGCTCCTTTATGGTCGTCAATCAGGCAGAAGTGGGAGAGGAAGAGGTCAAGTACAAATCGACAACCGCTGGAATGATCAGCGAGGTGTCAAAACAGGTGGAAAATGGGACTGGAGAGGCTTTGGGTATTAATTTTTGTACGCGCGCTGATTTGAAGCTGCTTTCTTCCTGCCTTGAGGTTTGCGAAAAGAATGACTATTTCGAGAAGGGGATCGAGAAAGCGATCCATCAAGCGATGCAGGTCAAAGCCATCCAAGTGGAAAAAGAAGACTGCGCTGAAATCGACTTTCCCGAAGACCTGGTCCGTGCTAACCAGTTGATCAAAAAATGGAATGGATAGTCGGAGTCTCATTTGCGCCGCCGTCGTAGGAATGAACTCAATGATATACCGGCGAAAGCCAATCGGATCCTGCATTGCGTATTAGTGTCTTTGTTTCTCGTCTTTTTGCGCGTTTTCCATTTAAGCGTCATTGAAATTGATCAAAAACAGGAAGAATCGCGTCTGCCGCAGCGCAAAACTGTGATTGAACCAGCGGTTCGGGCGACCATTCGCGATCGCTTTAATCTCCCTCTTGCCATCAACCGGACACACTACCAGGCAACCATTTTATATTCCCATGTCAAAGACGTGCCCGCCTTTGCATGGGAGATAAATGCCCAAGGGGTGAAAATAAAGATTCCTAAAAGGAAGAAATACATTCGTTCCCTTTCAGAAAAACTGGCGGAGGAGCTGCAACTAGATGCAGACAGAATAGAGGACCTCATTCACGCTAAAGCCTCTTTTTATTCCAGCGTCCCTTTTGTGATCAAAGAGGACCTGTCGGAAAAGGAATTTTACCGTCTTAGAATGCTAGAAAATGAATGGCCGGGCATCCATACGCGCCGCCTGCCAAGGCGCCATTACCCGCGTGGACGCACCGGAGCCGATATCATTGGCTATATGGGGGCGATTAACAAAAAAGAATATGAAAAAATCCTGCATGAAATCAAAGCCCTTGAGTCTTTGATCAAGGCGTACGAAGAGGGGGAGGAAGTTGAATGGCCGCCTCCTATGCTGACGATGGCTGCTGCCTGGAAAAGGCTCAAGGATTTGCAGGAAAAAGCTTACACCATCCACGACTATATCGGAAAAACAGGCATCGAAGGGGTCTATGAAGAGCAGCTAAGGGGGTTTTACGGCAAAAAAAGCTTCTATTCCAACTCGAAGGGAACCATTGTCCAGGAACTCCCAGGCTCCCGCCCGCCACTCACCGGCCATCGCATTCTGCTCAGTCTCTCGTCCGAACTGCAGGAATTTGCCGAGCAGTTGCTCGCCCAAAATGAAGAGGTGAGGCTCGTCAGGAGATCGGCTCTCGGTCCGGTTAAAAAAACGGTGATCGCTGAAAAACAGCCGTGGATCAAGGGTGGATCCATTACTGTCATGCATCCCCAAACAGGCGAAATACTGGCCCTAGCCACCTTTCCCCGTTACGACGCCAATGACTTTATTTTATCGGGCAAGCCTGAAGTGCAAAAAGAAAAGACAAAACGCATTTACCGCTGGTTTGAAAATGACTCTTATCTTGGCAGCATCTGGAATATGCAGCAGCCCCTTGAAAGGGAAAAGTTCAATGCCCTCACGAATCAGTTTTACGACGAAAAAAAATGGCTGACATGGGCTGCCTACTTGGACATGATCCTTTCTCCTCAACATCCCCTGAAAGCCGTATTAAGCGCCCATCCGACGATCGGAGAGGCCGTCAAACTGCAGCAGGCAGTCGCCGACCTTGAACGCCTGTTTCCCGGATGGAACCTCCCAGCCTTGTTCAATGCCCTTTATCCGGATGATACGCCGCATCAACCCCTCTCAAAAATAACTGACAAGCAAAAATTGACAAGTCTGATGCAGGAAAACAGGGAAGTGGTTGAGGGTTTGAAGAAAAAAATGGCCTTTGCCTTTGAGCCCCTTTCCCTAAACTATGATAAAATCCTTTTGGTGGATTTACTGCATTTGGCAGCACCTTATGAGAAATTCACCCCCGATCTTTTACAGTATGTCGAAAGCATCACTTTGGCTGATTACAAAGAGCAGACAGCCTCCTGGATCCAATTCATGCAAGAGCTGAAAATGGAATCAAAACAGATTTTTCATAGCGTGGATTTCAAAGACTGGCGTAAAAAAGAAGAAAAGGAGTTTTTAAGACAAGTACGCTTGCGTGAGAAGGAAGCTAAAATCTATCCCAAACCTTACATCGATTATCTTGACAAAGAGGAAAGGGAGCAGTTTAAGGAGTTTTGGAACAATCATTACCGCCAATTGGTACTCTCTTTTCTGGAAGAAGATGATACAACGGCTGCAAAAATAACCTTTCCACAAAAACTGCGCTTGAATATACCGGCCTATGCACTGCTCAGTTATTTGGAGACAATGCGATCGTACGAAGATTTAAAAAAGCCTCTCTATGGCACTTACAAGCCTTTTAAAAAAAATCAGACCGAGAAGGATCTGGCAGCGTCCTTTTACCCAATGTATGGTTTTGGATATGCCCGTTCCCAATGCTACCGTCAATCTTCCATACAAGGCTCTCTCTTTAAGCTGGTCACGGCTTATGCTGCAATGATGCAAAGGTATGAGAAGTTAAAAGGAGGCGGGTTGACAATCCATGATTTGAATCCCCTTACGATGGTTGACGAAGTGTATCAAATGGGGGGGCTTAATTATGTCGGTTATACAGCGGACGGAAAACCCATTCCCCAGCATTATAAAGGGGGCCGTTTGCCCCGCAGCCTGGCGCATCTAAACAATGGAAAAGTCGACATTGTACGTGCCCTTGAAGTCTCGAGCAATCCCTATTTTTCCTTGCTGGCCAGCGAACATTTGGAAAATCCGCAAGACCTTGCGGAGGCTGCCCGGCTATTTTCTTTCGGAAGTAAGACGGGAATCGAGCTTCCAGGGGAGATCGCCGGCAAAGTGCCCGATGACCTGGAGCGCAATCGTACAGGATTATATGCCATGGCCATCGGCCAGCACACCCTTGTTGTGACACCATTGCAAACGGCTGTCATGCTGGCCTCTATCGCCAATGGGGGAACGATCCTAAAACCGAAAATAGTCCACCTGACGGCAGGACGGCAGCCTGCGCGCGGCGAAGTGGAAATGCACGCTTCCTCGGATTTTCCTTTTCAGGAAACGCTCGGGCTGGTCGGGATTGACTTCCCTCTATTTTCCGAAAGCTCCAACCCTGAAAAAAGCGTCGTTAAACCAGTTCAAACAGAAGTGGTGAGGGAAATTTATATGCCGGAAATCGTGCGCCAGGTTCTCTTGAAAGGATTGAAAGGGTGTCTTCTAAAGACCTATCAGGAAAGCATGAATAGCCTGACAAGGTTATATAAAAGCTATCCGGAAGCCATCAAGGATTTCAAAGACATGAAAGATACCCTGGTGGGAAAGACTAGCACATCTGAATCGGTGGAAAACATTGATTTGGATCTGAATGACGGGACGGGTATTTACACGCATGTATGGTATGGGTGCATTGCTTTTCAGAAAGGGAATAAAACGCTGCATTTATTTAAGGATGAATTTGGACAGCCCGAGCTTGTGGTTGTCGTCTATCTCCGCTACGGCGGATATGGAAAAGAAGCGGCTCCGATAGCCGCTCAGATCGCTAAGAAATGGTTCGACCTTAAAAAGAAGTATGAAGAGGGCTAAGAGACCTCTCTGAATTAAATTGATCAACTAAATGATCCCTTTTGCACCTGATGAAAAATAAAACGTGGGAATATTTATAAATATTTCCTTCGCTTTTATTTTCCATCATCCATCAAAAGCTATTCATTTATTTATACCATTTCCCAAAAATAAAACCATAAAGTTGGCTTGTAAGCGCTTCAGATTTAAAAGATCTTTTCGAAGTTGATATCTTTGAATTTCAACAAGGAGAGATCTTTTAAAGATGAAGGTGATCACAAGTCAAATTTATGATTTTAATTTCGGGAAATGGTATTAATCAGTTTAATTCAGAGAAAGTCTCTAAGGCTTTAGTAAAATTTTACCGGAGCTGGTTCTATTCTCCAATTTTGCATGCGCCTCGGATGCATTTTCCAAGGGCAAAATGGAATCGATATGCATTTGCAGCCAGCCTTCTCGCATGCCATTCATGACGGCATTGGCCCTCATTAGCAATTCATCCCTATTTAAAATGTAATTAAACAGCATTCCACCCGAGACAGTCAGCGAGCGTTTCATTAACAGATTGGGCGAAATAGGGTCTGCCGGACCGCTGGCTGCTCCAAAAATGACAATGGTCCCTCGCAATGCTGCAGCTTCCAGATTGCCGGGGAACGTCGTTTTTCCCACCCCATCGATGATAAGGTCAGCCCCTTTCCCTTGCGTCAGCTTTTTTACTTCATCAACAAAATTATGCTGCGTATAAAGAATGACTTCGTCTGCACCTGCTTTTTTGGCTAATTCCGCTTTTTCTTCCGTTGAAACGGTTCCTATGACGCGCGCCCCGAGATGCTTGGCCCATTGCACAAGAAGCAGCCCCATGCCTCCTGCCGCGGCATGAATAAGAAGTGTGTCATTTTTCTGGATTTTTCTGAATTCATGCAGAAGGTAGTGGGCTGTCATTCCCTGCAAAGGGAACGCAGCTCCGTGCTCAAACGTTAATTCAGCAGGGAGTGGAATTAAAAAATCTGCCTGGACAAGATTCTGCTCTGCATAAGAGCCCGGTTCATGCACATAGGCCACTCGATCGCCCGGTTTGACTTGGGTGACTCCTTCCCCAATCGCTTCTACCGTACCGGCTGCCTCCAAACCTGGGGTGTAGGGTAATTTAACAGGATATGTTCCACGCCTTTGATAAATATCAATAAAATTGAGGCCGGCTGCGGCTATGCGGACAAGTGCTTGCCCTGGACCCGGCTTACCGATTTCGCAATCCTTGACCTTGAGGACCTCAGTTCCTCCATAATTTTCCACTAAAACTGCTCGCATACTTTCTCCCTTTTTTTATTTGTATTATGCTTACAATAAAATATTTTTCAATATTTATCAAATATCTATCAAATATTTATCAAATATTTACAAATTTTTCGTAATATAAACTTAAATTAAAATAAAGGGAGCTACTATGCAAGTTACTTTCAAAGATCAAGTTAATGTGTGGAATTTAGAACTTGAATCCGAAAATGAAAACGTTTTTGAAAATGTTCTGACTGATATTATTACTAAAGTAGGAATTGAATTTAAAAACTCTGAAATTGAATTAAAATATAATAATGAATCACGCTCATATTCGCATAATAAATCCCCGCTAAAAGAATTTGCATTAGTTTTGCAAAAAATTGAAGCAGGACAAGGTAAACTTCCTTTAAGCTCACGGGCTCAATTGCTTGCCTATGGCTTAGCGATCAATGCAGCAATTGTTAAAAATTATGATGCTTCTTTGCTTTGCATTCAAGAGATGTATAATGAATTAATGCATAGTAAAAATGGATTTGAAATAAAAAAAAGCTTTAGTGAATTTAATGAAATTTGCTACTTTAATAAGAGTCATGCTCATGATTCCGAGTCGATACAAAATCTAAAGCTTAATAGAAAGTTTTTTTATGAAGAATGTCAGTATGAAGAAAAAATTCAACATCTGAAAAATGCTTTTGAATTACGAAAATTTTTCCCTATCTTTGTTCAAAGTTTTAAAAATGAAGGGCAATTTAGACGCTTTCCACGTGAAATGATCCAAGAAATCCTTTTAAACGCTTTTCAAAGCTACTACCCAAATTAATAGGCTAGGGGGCAACGCCCCCTTTAATTCTTACCCGCAGGAATGTTTGCCGTAAAATTAAAATGATTTGCAAAAAAAACTGCAATTTGGCATAATTTCCTACTTGTGCGCCTGTAGTTCAATGGTAGAACTGTAGCCTTCCAAGCTACGAGCGTCAGTTCGATTCTGACCAGGCGCTATACCCTTTATAGGGTATCTCGAAATTTTCAAAAAAAATAATTCAACCAAGACCGAAATCTTGCCTGGCAAGATGCCGTCGTCAAAATAAAGGGACAAGGCTTGGCACAAAGTAAAAACCAACCTATTACTGTATCCATTAAAGACCTGTTAGAAGCAGGCGCCCACTTCGGCCACCAAACCAGCCGATGGAATCCGAAAATGAAACGCTTCATTTTCGAAGAACGCAATGGCCTCTACATTATCGACCTTGCGAAAACATTGCAGCAAATCCGCAATGCGGTTGAAGTTGTCAGAGACGTTGTTGCAAAACATAAATCGATTCTTTTCATCGGAACAAAAAAACAAGCTAAGGCTGTCTTACGTGAAGTAGCTGAGCAGTGCGGCGAATTTTATGTGTGCGAAAGATGGCTCGGCGGGATGCTGACTAACTTGCCTACTATCCGTCAATCGATTAAAAAGCTTGAGCGCATTGAAAAAAGAATTACCACCGGCGGAGATGGCCTGACCAAGAAAGAGCTTTCCCTCCTTTCGAAAGATCAAATCAAGCTCGACAAAAACCTGTCCGGCGTACGCGGCATGCGCAAGCCTCCAGGACTGATCATTGTCGTCGATCCGAGTAAAGAGCATTTGGCCGTATCTGAAGCGAACAAGCTAGGCATTCCGGTCATGGGCCTTGTCGACACCAATTGCGACCCCGATCCGATTGAATACGTCATTGCGTGTAATGACGATGCCCTAAAGAGCATTAAGCTGATCCTTGAAACATTGGCCAAAGCGATCATTGACAAGAAAAATGATATCAAAGTTTTCGCGAATAAAGAAGATAGTATGGAAGGGGAAGAAGGGGTCTTGGCAGGCGCTACCAGCCAGCCTGATGATGAAAGCGGCAAGGAGGAAATTTAATATGGCAGCGATTACCGCATCCCTCATTAAGGACTTGCGCGACCGCACCGGCGTCGGCATGGGAAAATGCAAAGAAGCTTTAGAAGAAGCAAATGGCGACATTGACTTGGCGATCGCTAATTTACGCAAAGCCGGAATGGCTTCAGCCGTAAAAAAAGAAGGGCGTGAAACCAAAGAAGGAATGATTGCGACAGCCGAAAAGGGTAATACCATTTCGATTGTTGAAGTCAATGCCGAAACCGATTTCGTCGTGAAAAACGATCGCTTTAAAGAATTCCTATTGAATATCGCAGAAGAAGCGGCTAATACCAATCCAGCTTCCCTAGATGCTTTCCTGCAACAGCAATATTCAAAAGATCCTTCTTTGACGATTGATCAGTACCGTGCGACCATTGTGCAAACAATTGGTGAAAACGTTCAGATTAAGCGGATCCTGACTCTCCAGAAGACACCTGATCGCTCATTTGGGATTTATTCCCATCTTGGTGGTAAAATTGTCACAATGGTGGAAATTACAGGAAGCAATCAGGAAGAGGCTCTGGCTAAAGATATCGCCATGCATACGGCAGCGGCGGCCCCCGAGTACCTTTCTCCGGAAAAAGTGCCTCAGGAAGTGATTGCCCAGGAAAAAGAAATCGCCCAGGGTCAAGTTCAGGGCAAGCCTGCTAACATCGTCGACAAG
>JAJTHR010000160.1 GCA_021298935.1 Parachlamydia sp.
ATAAAGAGAGCTTGTGGGAACTGGAGCCTGCATTGACGACTAAACATTTCAAATTTTGTACTGCTCCAATTTATCGCGCAATGTTTTCACGCTGATGCCAAGCTTCTCAGCCGCCTGAGCCTTGGTTGGATGCGTGAGCACCGTTTTTTCAATGAGCTGCCGCTCCAGCTCTTCAAGGGTCAGCTCAAGCGGTTCAGCATTTTCCAAATGCAGGAGTTCACCCTGAACCACTTTCCCTTTCCCCATGACGACAGCCCTTTCGATCACGTTGGCAAGTTCCCGGACGTTTCCCGGCCAGTGGTACCCCATCAGTTTTTTCTGTGCTTTCTCACTCAATGTTTTGTGTTCAAGATGGTTTTCGCGGCACATTTTTTCCATTAGATGTTCCGCCAAAGGAATAATATCTTCTTGACGCTCCCTTAAAGGAGGGAGAACAACTGGAACGACATTCAACCGGTAATAAAGATCTTCCCGTAAAACCTTATTCGTCAATGCCTCCTTCATATTGCGATTCGACGTGGCAATCAGACGGACATCCACTTGAATCGGCTTGGTTCCCCCCACTCTCTCGAATTCCATCTCTTGGATCACACGCAGAAGCTTGGGCTGCAAAGCCAGGGGAATTTCCGTTACTTCGTCAAGCAATAAAGTCCCTCCATTGGCAAGCTCAAAGCGCCCCAGCCTTTTATTCGCCGCCCCTGTAAAGGCCCCTTTTTCATGCCCGAAAAACTCCGATTCGATTAATGTATCCGGAACAGCGGCGCAATTGACTTTAATAAACGGTTGGTTTTTGCGCAGGGAATTGTAGTGGACCAAATGGGCCATGACCTCTTTCCCGGTTCCCGTCTCGCCGGTGATAAAGACGCTAGCATTGCTTTTGGCAATCTTGTCCAGATCCTCAAGGACTTTTTGCATGGCGGGACTGAATGCGATGATTTGCTGCATCGAGCGTGAGGAGTTGACCTGGCTGCGTAAATAGGTATTTTCTTCGACAAGCGCCACATGCTGGTTGGCTTTCTCAATATTCGCCATGATGCTTTCGAGGGAGAAAGGCTTGATCAAATAATGAAAGGCTCCAAGCTTCATGGCCTCAACGGCATTTTCTATCGATCCGTGCGCTGTGACAACAATAATCAGGGTTTGAGGGGCAAGCTCCTTTGTCTTTTTAATGACATCCATCCCTGAGAGATTTCCCATCTTCATATCGGTAATGACCATATCGAAGGACTTCTGCTCCAGGCATTTGACAGCCGCTTCCCCGCTTTCTACCGCTTCCGCTTCAAAACCTTTGCGTTTAAGCGCTTCAACCAGAAAATTACGCATTAGCAATTCATCGTCGACGACGAGGATTTTTTCAATGGACATACTCTCTGCTCCTCATTCCATTTTTCAAAGGAATTTTAATGATGAAAGACGTTCCCTTTCCCTCCTGGGAATGAACCTCAATCGTGCCCATATGGGACTGAATGACTTTATGCACTTCGGAAAGACCGAGCCCTGTTCCCGTTTGCTTGGTGGTAAAAAAGGGAGAAAAAATTTTATCTAAATTTTCTTTGGAGATCCCCTTGCCTGTGTCTGAAATGGTAAGAATCGCATGGTTCCAGTCGCGATGCAAATGAACAGAGATCAGCCCCCCTTGCGGCATCGCCTGCATGGCATTGACAAATAGATTGAGGAGAGCGGATTGGAGGAGCTGGGGATCGGCTGCCACCTTGATGCTCTCATCGCGATGATGCAGTTCAAAAGTGTAGGTGGGATTCCAAGTTGAATCGGCCTGAAGCAAATTTTTAATTTCATTGATGAAGGGCACAAGCTCCACTGTCTCAAAATGGGGCTGAAAGGGACGGGTATACGTTAGAATGTTCGAAACGAGTAGATTGAGTGTGTTCGTCCCCTCCACAATGGAAGTCGCCATGTGTTGCAAATCGGGCCGCTCCTTCAAGTCCTGTTCAAGCAGGGAGGCGTAACCCTTAATCCCACCTAGAGGATTGCGGATTTCATGGGCCAAATGGGCGGCCATTTCACCAAGCTCTTTCAAGCGGTCGTTCCTCCCCGCTACTTGTTGCAGATAATGCATTTCAGTCACATTGCGGATGAGAATAAGCAGGCCTTGAATCGGTGCAGCACCCCTTTCCCTCTGCCTTTGATCTAAAGGAACAGCTTGCTCCTCCATTTCGACAAAAGTGGCCTCGATTTCCAGTTCCAGTTTTTTTTCATTAGAGGGACTCCAGCTCAAACTTAATCCTTTTGGGCATTTTCTTAAGTGAAAGGCTTCACGCAGCGAAAAACCAAAGCAATTGTCCTGAAAAAAATCATTAAAAGGATGAAATAGGAGCCGGCTTGCTGCAACACCAAGTATTTCTTCAGCAGCCGCATTGCATGTTGTCACAATTCCATTCAGATTGATAAAGAGGATGCCTTGCGTTAAATGATTGAGTATGGCTTCCAGATAACGAGTTAAAAACCCAAGCTCGGCGATTTTTCCTGAAAATTTTGTGTTTGACTCCTCGATATTTTTTTGTATCTCAAGGAAACGGTGGCTGACGTTTTGGAAGCTGGTTTCGATCCGCTCGGATTCAAGGGTAAATTGTTGAAAGGCTTGGCCTAGGATCTCACTTGAATTTTCTGTTTCGTTTGACACTATGAGACCTTTGCATAAACAATGAATAAAACCCTACTGTAAGAATCCCTCCGCTTTTTTTCAATAATCTTTTATTTAATAAACGATTTTAATAAATATTAACAAAAATTGTTAAAATATGCTATTGTTAAAGGTATGTTTTTAAAAGAATTTATTAAATGAAAATTTACAATAACAGTAAGTCATATAATTCAATCTCTAATCAACAGCTACCGCCACACATTACTGACTCCCTTAAAACTTTTTGCGATAAGCATTGTCCTGGTGTTGATGAAAAAGAAATGTGTGAAAGAATTGGAAAGGGAGAGAAACTGATTCATTCTCTTATTAATAACGATAGTACGATAGAAAAAAGTCCCGAATCAGTTGCAAATTTGATGTGGGCTCTAACAAAAAAATGCGACGACCAAAAGATGCTCTATACATCTGGTGCCATGCGATTACAAACTAAACCGCAACTTGATCCAGCCGTATTAGAAAATTTTCTTAAAAGTTGCGGGGCATATGGACGGGTATCAACTCATATGAGTGGAAAAAATCAATGGGGTATCGATTGTCCAAGCCTTCCGGCTGAAAAAAGAACTGTTTTATTTCAAAAACTGCCTGACGGGACCATTTATCTTAAAATGGAAGAACATGGATGCCCCCCTTTTTGGAAAAAAGGATTTAGAAATTTTGAAAACTTTTCACAATTCATCGGTCATACTCTCGATTTTATTCGTACCCGCATTTATAAATCGGGGAAATCAACGTACCCTCTGAGAAAAGAGCATGTACCAAAAAAAATACTAAAACAGTATAACCTAACAGTCAATTTTATCTTTCCCAAAGAGAAACAATCCTTTTTTAATCGATTAATGGGGAGAAAGACCATTGAACAGTCAGCCAATGAAAATTTGAGAAATCAATTTTTAGCTGAGGGTAAAAAGGGCATTTCATCGATGTCAAGGAATTTAGATAAATTAAAGAAGCACGCAAAAAATTTGTCATTTGAAGATCAACTTCAAGCGGAAACCATTAATATCTATAATACAGGAAAATTGCTAGACAAACGGCTTTCTATGATACCTCACGGTTATGAAGGAGACATTAAAGGAAAGGAGGTCCCCTTAACTCTTATTTAATACCATTTCCCAAAAATAAAACCATAAAGTTGACTTGTCAGCGCTTCAGATTTAAAAGATCTTTTCGAAGTTGATATCTTTGAATATCAACAAGGAGAGATCTTTTAAAGATGAAGGTGATCACAACTCAAATTTATG
>JAJTHR010000019.1 GCA_021298935.1 Parachlamydia sp.
AAAACACTTTACTGCAATGGAAAGCCGGCTGAGCTCAAGCGCATTAAAATATGCCATTAACCTGTCTGCAAGCGCCCTTAATACGGCATCTTTGGTAGCCAATGACCTGTACGGACTCAATTATTTTTGGAAACTTAAAAGTCTTGTGGCAAATTTTGAACGAGAGGGACCGCTTGTATTGGCACAGCTTAAAGCTTTGCGCGAAAAGGTCACCTGCCTGGAAAATCCCCATCTTGTTTTAAGCTGCGATGCAGCTTCCTATGATGAATTAAAAGGGAATGCCTTGTATGGCCTTCAGCAGATGGAGACCCGCCCTTTTGTCAAATGGGAAGATAATTTTACTCTCAAGCCTGCTACAAACCAGGGAAGAGTCATCGCCTCACCTGTCGCCTTCATTGGAAAGGTTTTGCCAAGTGTTTCTTATGCCCACCCCTTCGCCCCTGCCTTAGGCGTTGCCGCCTGCTTGTTCGACAACTTAGTGCTGCACACTAAGATCCGCGAACAAGGGGGTGCTTATGGGGGCGGGGCCGTTAGCAATCCAATGTCTGGAAATTTTTATTTTTATTCCTATAGAGACCCGAATGTTGTACAGACACTCAAGGCTTTCGAGGAAGCAATCGAGGAAGTTAGAAACGGGAATTTTGATGAGGAAGAACTGGAGGAATCCAAACTCGAGATCATCCAGTCCCTCGATGCCCCCGTTTCGCCTGGCAGCCAGGCTGAGCTCGCTTATGGGTGGCTGCGCGAAGGAAAGGACAGGCAGCCCTTCCGTGATCGATTACTCGCACTCACCCAAGAGCAGGTGATCGAGGCCGTTGAAACAGTGATTGCCCCGCAATTTGAAAAAGCTGCCACTGTCGTATTTGCCGGAAGCCCGCTATTAGAAAAAGCCAATCAGGAACTCCTGGCTGAAGGAATGAAGCCACTTATTGTTGAGGGGATTTAATCAAAATTTTTCGCAGGGTTTCAAGCTCCTCTTCCTCGGCCTCTTCAATGGCAATCAATTGATTCTCCGCTTTTTCAAGAGCCTGAATGATTCCATCCAATTTTAAATGCATGGCTTTGATTTCCCTTATTTGAGTGTATTGGATGATATAGACCATAAGGGAGGCGTTAATAGTGGCCAACGTATCGATGATAAGGATCCATGTGTCTGAGAATCCGGCGATTAAGCCGATGATCCCCCAAAAAATTAAAACGGAAAAGGCAAAGACAAATGCCATTGGATTGCCCGCTGCGCGCGCAGACCAGGTCAAAAAACGTCTTAATGCCGATTTTTTCTTCATTTTTCCCTTAGCTTGTCCAGTTCTTCTTCTTCCAATTCTTCAATGGCAATTAATTCATTCGTTTCCTTTATCGCTTGAAGAATCCCGTCCAATTTAATGTTGAGCGCTTTTGTTTGCCGAACCTGCGTATTTTGAATAATGAATACCATTAAAGAGGCATTGACTGTGGCAAAGCCTGTAATGATCAAAAGCCATGTGTTGCTAAAGCCTCTGTAAAGTCCGATAGCAAACCAGACTGCTAAAATCAGGAGAGCAATTACGAAGGTCAGCGGCCTACCCGCTGTCCGATCGGACCAGCGAAGAAAATGGGACAAAGGGGATAATTTTTTATGGTGCATTTTGATTTAATTAAAAAGATTGTATTAAAAAGTTTTTTTTACCTATGTATAGATTTTCTATAAAGCGTTCTTTTTGAGGGCCGAATGATTACAGTAAAAAATGTGCGCACGCTAACCGATGACATCATCGACTACACGCTCCCCTTCGACAAAACGGAAGTGATCGAGGCAAACAAAAAACTTCTTATAATGCCTGCCCTGATCGATCCTCATATCCGCTTAAGAAATGATGAATGGGAAACAGCTGCCGCAGATATTTTAAAGGGAGGTGTAACAACTCTCATTGAAATTCCTGCAAGATCCTATCCCGCCAATAATCCAGTGGAAATTGAAAAGAAAAAAGCTTTGATAGAAAAGCGCTTAAAAGCCCCCGGATTACCCTTAAACTATTTATTTTATGGCAAGGGGGACCTTGACCAAATTGAAAAAATCGGCGCAGTGAAACATTCAATTATAGGGCTTGTTCTCTCATTTGAGCATGAAAAAGAGGTGCATCATCGTTTTGATCTTTTATTCCAGCGGGCTGCGTGGGAAAATTTACCCGTCATCATCAATACATATAATGAAAACTTGATCGAAAGAATCGAGGGGGAAACACTGCTTGAAAAAGCCCTGTTTTATGCTGAAAAACATAGCGCCCGCTTGTTTGTTTTCAATGTATCAAATGCCGAAGAAATACGCCTCATCCAGGAAGCTAGAAAGAGAGCTCTTCTCATCTATGCTGAAACAACACTCAGGCATCTTCTTCAAAAAGACCAAATGGAAGCGGATGGCCTGTGGGAGGCGCTTGATGAAGGGGTCATCGAAGCAATTGGAAGCGGCTACGATCCGCATGAGGAAAGGGATTTGACATTGCTGCACAAAGGCAGGGCCCATCATTTGCTCAACCCCTTATTTATGCTTCCCTGGCTCCTGACAGCGGCCCTGGAAAAAAGAATCAGTTTGGAAAAAGTTGTCCAGGCGACAGCAATAAATGTGAAAAGCATTTTTGAGTTGGAAGATTCTCATGATGCTATTCTTGTGGACATGGAAAAAGAAGAGGAAGTTGAAAAAGTGAATGGCGTATTTTCAGGAAAACGAATGCTTAAGGGATGGCCTGCGTATGTCATTTCAAAGGGTCAACTGATAAAAATCTAAAAAGTTTTTATAAGCCAGCTGCTCAAGCAGTGGCTCTTTCAATTGCAAGCCAGCGGCTGCAAATTCAAGCAGAGAAGGGTAGCAGGAGGCATTTTCAAATCCCTTAAAATAGGGCAGAGAGGCGTCCCTTGATCGAAAGTCGCCCTCGTAGAAAAAATCAGCGCCAAAACAAATCCCTTTTTCCCCTCCAAGAGAGAGCCAAAAATCTAAATGACGCAAAATAGCTTCAGGATCATTCCCCAAAAAGGGAGCGTACAAATTCAAGCCGATCAGCCCGTTTCTCTTGAAAATTTCTTTGGCAATAGCGGTGGGAAGGTTCCTTGGAACGGGAGACACTTCGCGCGCATTTGAATGGCTTGCGATCAACCGGATCTCCAAATTCAATCGATCGATGGTTTCAATCAAGTCGTAAGCCAGATGATCGGAGGCATGGCTAAAATCAACGGCAATGTTTTTACCGTGCAAATTTTCAAGAAGCCGCTTGCCGTCTTCTTTCAAGCCAATCCTTGTATGGGCGCCTCCCCCAAAACGATTTTCTCCATTCCAAGTCAGGCTGATGTAGAGCGGCCTACCCCCTTTTTGCATCCAGGACTCCAAGCGGGCAACTCCCTTTTCAAAAGGTTCCTCTTCACTGCAAAAAGAAGAGGCGTTTTCAAAGGCAGGATAAAAGGTTAGCTCCTTTGATGAGAGCTTCAGCAGGTTTTCAAGCTGAGAGTGCCCCTTGGCTACAGAGGAAGGGCCGGTCTCTGTAAAAATAGCACAGGTTTGCCACTTCACATTCCCTTCCATTAATTGGGGAAGGGAGCAGCGGACAGCCCTGTCTGTTGGCTTACGAACAGGGCTTCCCTCTAAATAGCATAGGAGATCGCAATGCAGATCAGCAACGGGTCTATTGTGCGTTTTCAATTAAATTAAACTCTTCTTCAAAAATGGTTTTGCATTTTGCAGTGAAGCTATCTTTCATGTGATCGCTTTCAAAATCAAGCGAAATTAACGGGTGGGCTGCCCATTTCAACGGTTTAATTAAGTTACCTTGCGATCGACCGCCCTCTTGGATTGATTACACAAATGTGACTGTACTGGCAACGCGCTCTGTTCTTTCATAACTAATTAAATCTGCATAATAAAACTTATTTATTTTTATATATCTATATAATCTATTAAAAACCTATTAAAAACTAAATATATCCCTTGATTTTCAATGATTAAAATGTGATAAGTATTTTTTAAATAAGGAAGATTTTTAATGCTTCACGTCCCCCCCCATCTTCAAGACTATCAGGCATTGATTGAAAAGCATAAAGGCACCTGGCTGGAAGACTATCTTACCTTGCTTCGCTTCCCGAGTGTCAGTTCCGAGCCTCAATACAAGAAAGGAATGGAGCGTTGCGCCCAATGGATTATTGAATTTTTGGAAGGGATCCAATTTAAAGTTGAAAAGTGGGAAACAAAGGGCCATCCTGTTATTTTTGCTCACTTTACAGCCGATCCTCAATGTCCCACTTTGCTTATTTACAATCATTACGACGTGCAACCTGTCGACCCGATGAATGAATGGATTTCCAAACCCTTTGAACCGACGCAGCGAAATGGAGAAATTTATGCCAGGGGGGCTCAGGATAATAAAGGACAGCTTTTTTATGTCTTGCAGGCGCTCAAGCTTTATTTTTTTAAACATGGCTCCTATCCTCTAAATATTAAATTATGCATCGAAGGAGAAGAGGAAGTCGGCAGTGCAGGCCTTTCCAGCCTTCTTGCAGAAAAAAAAGAGGCGCTAAAGGCCAATTATTTAGCCATTGTCGATTTGGGCTTGCGCGATCCTCAAGTGCCTGCCGTCACAATCGGCACGAGGGGTATTATAACAATGGACGTCACAATAGAAGATTCCAGAACAGACCTCCACTCCGGTATCCACGGAGGAATTGTTTTGAATCCTCTCCATGCCCTCGTCCAGATGCTGGCCAGTTTGCGCGATCCTCAAGGGAAGATTACCATCCCCGGCTTCTATGATGGGGTGGAAGAAATGCCTGCTGAAGAGCGAGCCGCCGTCTCTTTCCAATTTGATATGGCCGAATACCAGAAACAAACGGGCGCCCTCCCTCTCGGGGGGGAAAAAGAGCGCTCGGTTTTAGAACGGGCTTGGATCCGGCCGACACTTGAGATCAATGGCCTTCATGGAGGCTATACGGGCGAGGGATTTAAAACCGTCATTCCATCCAAAGCTTATGCAAAAATATCCTGCCGCCTTGTCCCGGGGCAAGACCCTGCGCAAATTGGGGAGCTGATCAAAAACCATTTACGTGAAATCGTACCACAAGGAATAAAACTGCAAGTACGGGTGCACCCAGGATCTGGAAAAGCCGTCCGGGTCAGCCCGGCCTCTAGAGTGGTAAAATGTTTTTCAACAGCTTTTGAAGAGGTTTTTGGTGTACCATGCGAATATATAATGGAAGGGGCTTCCATCCCCATTATTCCTGAACTGACAGAGGCCTCAGAGGCGGAAGTTATTCTTATGGGGCTTGGTCTGCAGACGGATCAGATTCATGCTCCCAACGAGCATTTTGGAATTGACCGCCTGGAAAAAGGAATGCTCATCATGTTAAGAGCCATTGATTTATTAAGTGAAAGTTAATATTCAGCTTTGAGGGTGCTGGCACCCTCAAAGCTGAATATTATTACGAATTTCCCAAAGCCAGCATGTTATTTTCAATGGCTTCTGCTTGTTTTTGGTTGAATTTGCTAAAATGGCTGCGGCCATACTCATAAGCAGAGAAGACAACCGTGGCAGCTGCAGCGGCAAATCCGGATGTAATCAAAGCAGAAGAGCCCATACAAGCGCCCGAAACAAAAAGCGCCCCTGTTGCAAACGTTGCTAATAGCTGAGCAGTGTAACGGGATGAATCTTGTTTTTGGCGGGCAAAAATGGCATCCGCTTTTGCAATGGATTCATCGATTAATTTAACAATCGGCGAGCAATGTGCCTGGTAAGCCGCTTTATTGACAAACCATTTATTTTTTAATGCTTCAAAAGAAGCCCGATCTCCCTCAGCCTCTTCTTTCCTGGCCTCTAATTTCCCTAAAAAATAGGCAGAAACGGCCAAAATAATAACGCCTGCAATCCCAATGGCCCTGTCATCTCTTTCTTTTTTCTCAGCTGTAGGGTAAGCGGACTGAGAAGCGGGGTAATAATTCACTTCCCGTCTAGAAAAAAAGTTATTTTCCCTTCTTGAAAAATCAAAAATCAAAGGAGATGCTGGAGGAGAAATGCGCTCTTGGTAAGAAAGCGGACGTTGCGTACGAGGAAGCACACCCAAAGCAATTTCCTTTAATTTTTCTACAAGCTGCGCAGTATCATTACAAGCTGCTTCTGAAATCGGAGGCAAGGAAACATAGTAGGGGTTTTGAGTCAGAGTAGGGTAAATAGGTGGCTGATGCACCTCAAAATGGGAGTAATTAAATTGGTCAAAAGAAGGA
>JAJTHR010000132.1 GCA_021298935.1 Parachlamydia sp.
CAGCTGCGATAGGAACGGGTGTAGCAGTAACGGGTTTTTCTGTAGCGGTTGGAGCAGGAATTGTTTTAATAGCTGGATTTGGAGTGGGTATTCTTTTAGAACTTTTATACCACGCGCGGATAGGTCTTTAAATTTTTCATCGGCATCTTTTGCGTCCCAGCTCATTGCTCGATCTTTCAAACTTATCCAAGTTTGCTGCGATCTCCGCAATGTACTGGGACATAAAATCTCGCCGCCAAAAATTTAAGAACCTACCCGCGCGCGGTATAAGAGGGTGTCTACAAAACCCGATTGGGCTGATTTGTGTGCTAAATTTTCTGTAAAGCCACAAATCAGCCCAGTCGGATTTTGTAGACACCCTCTGAAAGGGCTACGAAATCCTTCAACTTACCTTAACGGGAATAAGATCCGTGCGATCCTTTTCGTCAAGATAATGACGCCATTTTTCAGCTATTATGGCAAACTCTTCAATCAAATAAAATAAAGTCTGCCTGTCAAGAATGTCTGTATTCCCTAAATAGTTCAAGGAAACGTTAAATGTCTCCTCGTTTATCAAAAAATAGGTGCGTATAGAGGGGTGGGAATAGGGAAGATGTCCGGATAAAGAATTCCTTACGCTTTGGGGAATATAATTATCTCCGGTATAAACGGATGTCATTAATGCCAGTTGAGAATTCGGATAGTATTTCAACATAATATCTAAACCTTCAAAAGGCAAATGCACGGTATCTCCGCTTGGTAATTGATCTAATATATATTTTATACTTTTATCAATTATCATTTTTCCCACCCTAATTAATTAAGATGTTAGATGTAAGTTTATAATTATATTATAAACTCATTACTAAATTGTTTGAAATAGTAAAACTAATTTTGTTTAACTTTTTGAAAAAGTTGCTCTTTCATTTTGTTCCAGGCCTGGTAAGATAATTTTGCATTTTCCATTGCCTGGTTGAGCTCCATTTGTTTGGCTTCGAACAGGGAGGGATTTAACTGCTGAGGGCTGAAATAAGAGTACACAGGGTTATAATTAGCCGAAAAAGAAGGAAAATCTTCAGGGATTTGAATTTGTAAATTACGGTCAATGTAGGGGCTCTTAATTTTATGCGGGCCTAAACGGTCTTTGCAAAATTCAGAGTATCCCACGGGGTCCTCCATTTATGGATATAACCCCTTTTTAAACGGCAGCCTTTTAATTGACAATCAAATAGTCCACTCAATTGGACGCTTCCCTTCCTTGCTAAGAATTTCGTTGATTTTTGAAAAATGGCGACAGCCAAAGAAACCGTTTGAGGCGGAAAAGGGAGAAGGATGGGCAGCTGTCAATAAATGATGCCTGTGGGAATGCCCCTCTTCCTTTAGAAAGCGGCATTTATCCTGCGCCGATTTCCCCCATAATACAAAGATAAGAGGGTCTTTCCTTTTTATCAGAGAGCGTAAAATGGCATCAGTAAATTTTTCCCATCCGCGGCCATGGTGGGAAAGAGGCTCTCCTTCCCGCACAGTTAATGTGGCATTGAGCAGTAGTACTCCTTGCCGGGCCCAATTAAGAAGGCATCCGGAGGTAGGCGGATTGATTTCCAAATCGCTTTTAAGTTCTTTGAAAATATTGACCAAGGAGGGTGGGGCCTTAATGCCCTCGGGGACGCTGAAACTCAAGCCGTGCGCCTGTCCCTGTCCATGGTAAGGGTCCTGGCCGACAATGATTACTTGGGCTTTTTCATAGGGTGTTTGAAGGAGGGAGTTAAAAATGAGTTCTTTCGGAGGAAATATCGAGCGGCCGGATAAAGCGTATTCTTGCTCGACAAAGGCAGCTAAGTGTGCGAGATAGGGCTGGCTGAGTTCTTCCGCTAGGGCGGCCTGCCAGCTGGGCTCTAATATAAAGGGGCAAAAATTCATCTTAAATGACCATTTTTTGCATTTGTTTAAGGAGGGAACGTAACTGCTCTTTTTGCAGGGCGGTCAGGTGGGATGCCTGCTTTTGTGTTTGAAAAGCAAGTTTTTGCAGATGAATGATGAGCGCCTCTCCCGGATTGGTTTGTCTTTTATCACGTTCATCCAGAGGAAAGGCTTCCCGAATAATTTGGAGCACTTCCTGCTTGGTTTCCCCTTGGTAGTTTTTCACGATGTCTTGTTTTTTTTCTATACTTCCTTGCCGGCTGGCTAGCACATAAACGGCTTGCCGGGGCATCCATTCAATCTGGGGACGCAATATTTTAGGCATCGCCTCATAAAACTCATAGTATTGCATCAGGTTATAGGGTGTTTGCCTGTTTCCATACGCTGCTATCAGCCACGCTGTGAAGGCCCCTTCTTTATATCCGATTAATAATTGATGCGCTTTTTTGATGCGCTCCCCATGTAAAATGGCGGCTTGGTTGTTGATAGCCTTGACTTCGGCTGTGAGGAGAATGAGGTTTTGAAGGTCGCAGGTTATATCGTCGGTTTCTTGCGCATGCGCTTTCAATAAATTTTCCAGCAGGGATTTTTCCTGCTCGCTGAGTTCTGAAACGGCAAAAAGGCCAGAAAAACTTGTAAGATTTCCGGAGGATGATTGACGCGCCAGTTCAGCCATTTTAGAAAGCGGGGGGTCTTTCTTGATCCGTTGATCAAGGATTGCATTTACCTTAGCCATTTAAATTCCTTTAGGGGATGTCAAGCCGTTTTACATTATTATAGACTGCGGGTGGCATTAAACTTAAATTTCTTTTTCGGAAAGCCGCAACTTTGAAGCTAAATTTCAAGTTTAATCTTATTCCTATTATGCCATTTTTAGAGACGCTTTAGAAGCTCTTGTGTCGCAAGGAGATAGTCTTCTGCAGCGCGAGAAGCCGGGTCTGTGTCAAAGACCGGTTTGCCAAAGATGGAGGCTTCGGAAACCGAGATGTCACGCCTGATTTTTGCATTTAAGGCTTTATTTGGAAAGGTGCGCTCAATCACATCTAAAAAGGCCTGATTGCTCTTCCCACGGCTGTTCCAAAAAGATAAAATGACACCCAATACATTTAAGGGATGCCTTTGCCCGATGTTGGCCATGAAATGGCTCAGGCGCTCGAGTCCTTTGACGCTATAAAATTCAGGTGTTGCACACACTAAAGTATGCTCGGCAGCAATGAGCGCCGACTCGGTCAGCCAGCAAAGGGATGGGGGTGTATCGATAATGACAATATCGTATTGCAGCGGGTCAATGATCGCACGTAGTCTTTCATGCGAGTAGCGATCTGAAGCCAAGGATCCCGTCACTTCCACCCTCTCCAGCCAGGTATCGGCTGGGATTAGATCCAGGGAAGGGAGAGATGTTGGTTTGATCACCTCTTCAACCGTTTTATTGCCTTGCAGAACAGGGGCTAAACTGTCGTTTTCATCAGGGTCGAAACCCAGGCCTGCGGTTAGATTGGCTTGGGCATCAAAATCGATCAAAAGAACTCTCTTTTGATGAAATTTTGCTAAAGCCGCCCCGACATGCAAAGCAGTGGAGGTTTTCGCAGTCCCCCCTTTAAAGCTGCTGATGGCGATTGTCTTCATACCGGGCTCTCAATTTCAGTGTTTTGAGCATAGGGGGAAGAAAGCTGCCTTTCCCTTTTTTCAACGAGCAGCTTTTCGATGAAATCATCGATCTGGATTTCACCATGGACGACATTATCCCTTGTCCGCAAAGCCGCTGTACCATGCTCCATCTCCTGATCGCCGACAGTCAGAATGTAATTGTACTGGGCGAGCTGGGCGTTGCGCACTTTTTTACCGACCGATTCCTGAGAATGATCGACATTGGCTTGCAGGCCTGCTTCTTTAAAACGTTGGCAAAGCTGGCGGGCGTACGGCTCATGCCTGTCGGCGACTGTCAGGATACGCACCTGCGATGGGCTAAGCCATAGAGGAAATTTGCCGATAAAATGTTCGATCAGTAGGCCGAAAAAGCGTTCAATCGACCCAAAAAGGGCTCTATGAATCATGACAGGTCGTTTTTTTGATCCGTCTTGCGCCGTGTATTCAAGTTCAAATTTTTCGGGCAAA
Organism: Parachlamydia sp.; assembly: GCA_021298935.1. Lineage (GTDB taxonomy): Bacteria > Chlamydiota > Chlamydiia > Chlamydiales > Parachlamydiaceae > Protochlamydia. The sequence continues at coordinate 4,015 of JAJTHR010000132.1, forward strand.
GCCATGTCGAGCTGGATGGTTCCAAATTGCCAGCTGCGATTGATCGCATCCCTGATATGAAAATCGATTTTAGGACCGTAGAAAGCGCCATCCCCTTCATTGATGCGATAAGGAATGCCCATTTGGTCGAGCGCCCCTTTTAAGCCGGCAGTGGCTGTTTCCCATTCCTCATCGGTTCCAATGGTATTTTTTTCCGGGCGGGTAGAAAGTTCCAGGCGATAGGTCAGTCCGAAAGTGGAGTAAATTTCATCGGCCAAGTTGAGGATGCCTAAAATTTCCTGTTGGATGTCGCTCGGTTTCATAAAAATGTGGGCGTCATCCTGATGGAAACTGCGCACTCTGAACAGCCCTGAAAGAGAGCCCGAGGGTTCAAAGCGGTGCACATGACCGATTTCAGCCACCCGTAAAGGCAGCTCCCTATAGCTATGGGTCTGGGCTTTGTAGTAGAGCATGCAGCCTGGGCAATTCATCGGCTTGATGGCAAAATCGCGGTCTTCCACTTCAGAAGTAAACATGTTTTCTTTATAATTGTGCCAATGCCCGGAAATTTCCCACAGCTCTCTTGTCATCATAGTGGGAGTTTTTATTTCGATGTAATCCCTTTTCGCCAGGCATTCACGAATGTAGGCGACAAGTTCATTCCAGACAATCAGCCCTTTGGGATGGATGAATGGCATGCCGGGCGCCTCTTCTTTTAATGAAAAGAGGTCAAGTTTGGGGCCGAGAATCTTGTGATCCCTTTTTTTGGCCTCTTCCAGTTGGGCAAGGTACTCTTTCAGAAGCTTGCGGTCGGGATAAGTGATGCCATAGATGCGTGTGAGCATGGTGTTTTTAGAATCCCCTCTCCAGTAAGCGCCGGCAGTTTTCATGATTTTTAACGCCTTGATTTTTCCAAGGCTATAAAGATGCGGTCCGCGGCAAAGATCCTGGAATTCGCCTTGGCTGTAGGCTGTCAGGGGGGCCCCTTCTTCAAAACTTTCAATCAGCTCTTTTTTATAGGGGTTCGTCCCAAAAAGGCGGAGGGCCTCCGCTTTATTTTGAATGACTTTCCGCTCCGAAACATAGTTTTCAGCAATGATTGCCTGCATTTCTTTTTCAATTTTTGGAAAGTCGGCGTCTGAGAGGCTTAAATTGGCAAAATCATAGTAAAAACCATTTTCAATAGGGGGGCCGATAGTCGGTTGCGCGTCCGGGTAAAGGCGTAGAATGGCTTGAGCCAGCACATGGGCGGAAGTGTGCCAAAAAATCTCTTTTCCTTTAGGGTCATCAAAATTATACAGGATGACTTCGTCCCCGTCCTGAAGCGACTGCGAAAGGTCGCTTGTCTGTCCATTAATGGAGGCACCAAGGGCCTCATGCGGGCCCCTTAAATTTAATTTTTCCGCTAAATCTTTAGCCGTACTGCCTGAAGGAAGCTCTAAAGGGGTTTGATCTTTTAAACGAATGAACATTGGAAAATTCCTTAGCTTTTACGATAAAAAAGGTAATTTAATCGAAAAAGAAAAAAAGAAAAACCTTTTTGTGAGCTATAAACTTTTTTTAACGTTGATTAAATGTATATGGTAATTTAGATTATTCATTTAATTTTGGAAATAAAATGAATAGTTTACTAATAGAATATTGTGTAAGAGATCAAACATTTTATTTAAATCCAGATCACTTATCCAATCAACATTTGCATTTCTTTTATCCTTTTGAACCATGTGTGGAGTTGGTTTTGTCGACTGCGCTGGAATGCGTCACTTTGCGCCATGCAAATGTCATGAAAATAAAGAAAATACAATGCAGCGATATAGAATTATTTTGGGTCAGTTTTCCAAAAGAATATATAAAGGTATGTTTTAGAATAGCAAAAATGTTCGATTTTAAACTATTTAATAAGTCTGTAGAATATCTTCAGGTAACGAAAGAATGTGGCAGCTATTCTGCCACAAGTTTAATCATCCCTTCTAATAAAAAAATCATTTGCATTGTCAGTCAAATCTTTTATTCTGAACGTCAAATTTTTAATGCATGTGAAAATTTGACATGGTTCGGCAGAAGCCTTGATATAACAGGCGTTGATTGAAAATTTTAATTAACATAAGGTTCACTATGCTCCGCTTTTTTTTGTTGGGTGGGATATTTGCGTTGTTCCTTGATTTATATGCGTCCGCCACATCAACTCAGGTTGTCACTTTTTCGGTCAGTGCTATTGAGGCTATTTCGGTTTCCGGCAATCCTGCGCCGCTCAATATCACAGCTGCCCTCCCTGGCAGCCCGCCCCATTCGGCGACTGATTCATTGACAAGCTATAGCTTAACAAGCAATCTCTTTGGGGAGACCATTACCGGATCAATTGATGTGGCCATGCCGGCAAATACGAGCTTAAGCATCCGACTCGCAGCGCCGATAGGGGCGGCTTCTTCAGGCCCTGTCGATTTGACAACCACTCCTAAAAATCTTGTGACGAGCATTGGGCCGGTCGCTCAGAGTAATTTGCCTATTTCCTACACACTTTCAGCAGGCGCTTCCGCTACTCCCTTTTCATCAACGACAAGAACTGTTACTTTGACGCTTGGACCTTAAACCTTGAGTGAATCATGAAAGTCTTTTTTGTTCTGCTATTGCTTTGCTGTTCGTTGGAATTGCATGCCTTGATTGATTTTTTATCTGTGAGTGGAAATCCGCCTCCATTAAACATTGGAACAGCTGTTGCGGGATTTCAACCGACCGCTGCGATTGATTCTTCGACGACTTATAGTTTGACGACCATCGGGATTGGGGAAAAAATCACCGGTCAGTTGAATACGGGCATGCCGGCGGGGGTTTCGTTAAAAATCACCCTTCAGGCGCCTCCGGGCGGTATTTCGCAGGGCAGCGTCAGCCTGACGAATTCACCTCAAACACTGGTTTCCGGTTTGCCATTGATTAGCTTGCTCATTTCTGGGTTGACAATTACCTATCAACTTTCCACTACGGTGAATGCTGGGCCTGTAGCCAGCCGCTCAGTGACGGTCATCCTTACAGTCAGCTAAAAATTATACGCCCCGCCGTCAAGTTGACCGCTTTTTTTTAGGCAATAAATAATAACCTCGGTTGCTAGAAGATTAAATTTTAGGTTGAGCAATGAAACTTTTTCTAGCTATCTCGCAATCTACCTAATACCATTTCCCAAAAATAAAACCATAAAATTGACTTGTGATCACCTTCATCTTTAAAAGATCTCTCCTTGTTGATATTCAAAGATATCAACTTCGAAATGATCTTTTAAATCTGAAGCGCTGACAAGTCAAATTTATGATTTTAATTTCGGGAAATGGTATAACTTTTTCAAATCCACTTCTACCAACTTGGACATGATCGGGATCTGCTGTGATTTTATTTGTTTCTCATCTTAAAATTGCGAATATCGTTGCAAAAGCCAAAGCAGAAACTTTAGCAGACCGCGATAAGCTATGAAAAGGTCTGCTTATTGGTAGAAATTCTCTTAAAAGTTTATTGTTGTTGGCACACCCCATGTGTTAGCTAAGTTGATTATTGCAGTGGAAGAACGTAAGTTTAGATTTCCAGCTTCATAAGAGGCCCATTTTGCTACAATGTTACCTGTAGAATTTAAAAGTAATTGGTAATTACCAATTACATCTTCAGTTCCATCAGATATTAGGACACTTGCTGTCCAGCTCCCCATCAGGCTAGGTCGCATAGCTCCATATAGATGAGTTGTTCCAGCAATAACTTCTGCCCAAATGGCAACAGCAAAAGTATCTGATCCGTTATCTGTTACAGCGAGTATAGGCAGGGATGCCATTGACGAGCTTGATAAGATGACTGGTGTTTCCCAAGAATGAGAGCCAAAAGGCAGAGCACTGGCTTTTATTTCTGTTCCTAAACCGGTATTTTCTTGCCATACCACTAAAATACTGCTGTTAGCAGCTATTCCAGTAGATTGATTTTCAATTCCGTAAATTACATTTAGACCTGGGAGAAAAATTAAAAGTGTAAAAAATATCCAAAATTTTTTTTTGCAAGAATTTAAAATTTCTTTTTGGTTTAAATTTAAAAAAAGTATCTGCATAATTTATTAATCCTCTATAAAATTTTTAAAAAACACATAAAAATAGTTTTTTCATAGTATTAACAATACTACTTTAAAGTTCATACTCTATAACAAAGTAGCTGCCGTTATTTTGCGTACTGTTAGGCAAAAGTGTAGCATCGATTCTAACAGAAATCGGAGTACCTGCCGGAATCGGTCCAAACTCTAAAACCCCAAAAACTCTTGTATTAGCTGTATTATTTCCTGGAGATCCCCAGTATTGGCCTGTTCCAGAACTAATTCCATTTAGGTAAAGGCGCGTTCTCCATCTACCTGTTGAAGCAGCTGAAAGTTGAATTTCAGTATAAAATCTGAGCATTCTAATGTTTTTTGAACAGGTAAAATAATCAGGCACTCCAGTACCTCCAGGAACAACCGTTATAAAAGATGTGGCACTTCCAAAAGGTGCCCAAACTGAGGCTGTTGTATCAAATTTAGGTGCAGAACCTACACCCCCGTTTGCTGACCAGATAAATTCTGAACCCAAATTGCGTATAAAAGTTCCGTCGATTGTAGCTAAACTTTCAACCCCCAATCCTAAAAAACCAGGAGTTCCTGTGGCTCCAGTCGGCCCAAAGGGTCCTTCTGGGCCAGTAGTACCAGTGGCGCCTGTGGGACCAGTCGGGCCTGTAGACCCAGTAGGGCCAGTTGCACCAGTGGATCCAGTAGCACCGGTTACTCCAGTATCGCCTGTTGGGCCAGTCGTTCCCATAGCACCTGTAGCTCCAGTGGCTCCGGTAGGCCCAGTAGGGCCAGTGGAGCCTGTGGGACCAGTCGGGCCTGTAGACCCAGTGGATCCGGTAGCGCCTGTTGGTCCAGTCATTCCCGTAGCACCGGTGGGTCCAGTGGCTCCGGTAGCCCCATTAGTACCATTAGTACCAGTGGCGCCTGTGGGACCAGTCGGGCCTGTAGCACCAGTGGCCCCTGAAGCACCAGATGGACCGCGCTTACCTTGAATACCTTGTAGGCCGGTACATCCACCATTGCCACGTGGGCCTTTAAAAAAAGGCAATTTAAATCGCTGTATTAAATGCGAGCTCTCATAGCCGTTTTTATTCGTTTGAGTTAAATTAAATAATTTTTCGTCATTTTTATGTGTTGTAAAATCAAGATTTGATTCTGAGGAAAGATTGAAAGTAAAAAAAAGAAATGAAAATAAAAAAAATATTTTTTTCAAAATTGACATACTTAATCTCCCATCTCGTTTTAGGTATTTCATCAAGTTCTTTTTTTAGTGCAGTAAGTAATGCATTTAAAAAATATTTACATATTAATTAAAATTTTATTTATTCATGTTAATTGAAATAACATCCTGCCAAGTGGCCCCTCCGTCTATAGAAGATAGTACGCGGTTAGTCAGTTGATCATCTATAAAAGAGGACCAAGTTGCTGTAATATCTTGTCCATCAGCAGATATAGTGACTTGGTAGTCGTTACTGGGAATTTCATGTTCTCTAGAGATAGTCACAATGCTTTCTCTAGACCATCCTGTGCTTAACGCTATTGCAGCTTGAATTTTTTCATTGCCATTTGAAAGATCATGGGCTTTCCATAACGCAATTGCTCGCACTTGTGCAAGCGGTATTTTGGAGGTCGCAAGTATAGGATTATATGCATGGACTAATAAAGGTTCAGTGAGAGCGGTCGTAGAAGGATTTGTTTTTCCATAAGATCCATTGATTTGCAAGTGGCTGGTTATTTCATCAGGCTGATGCCAGA
>JAJTHR010000003.1 GCA_021298935.1 Parachlamydia sp.
CCCCGATCGCTTTTTCATATCTTTGGAAATCACGCCATTCACGCAAAGTGACAAAAGTGCTGGCCTGGCCCTTGTTTCCAGCCCGTCCAGTTCGGCCAATGCGGTGAACGTAGCTTGCAGGATCAAAAGGAAGATGATAGTTAAAAACATGCGATACATCAGAAACGCTCAAGCCTCTGGCCGCTACATCGGTTGCTACTAAAACTTTAATTGTTTCGGCACGGAAATGACGGATGACCTCTTCCCTCTGGGGTTGTTCCATGTCACCATGCAATCCACGGGCATGGTAGCCATTGGCAACAAGAAGAGTCGCCAGGCGGTCCACATCTTTCTTAGTTTTACAGAAGATAATTGATTTTGATGGCTCTTCGCTATCCAGTAATCTTAAGATGGCATCGTCTCTTTCATCATCGCGAATGACATAGTAGCACTGATTGATATCTTTATTGGTCGTCTCTTTTTGAGTAATACGGATAAATAATGGATGGATCAATATTTGGTTGGCTAGCCTTTGAATGGGAGCTGGCATCGTCGCTGAAAAAAGCAATGTTTGTCTTTTGGCAGGAAGATGACTAAAAATCGCTTGAATGTCCTCTAAAAAACCCATATCGAGCATTTCATCTGCCTCGTCGAGAACGACGATCATCGGCTTAAACTCGCTTAATGAGCCAGCAGAGAGCAAATCCAATAGCCTTCCAGGCGTTGCAACGATGACCTGGACTCCCCTTTTCATCGCTTCTAATTGAGGTCGGAATGACTTACCGCCGCAAATCGTCGCTGTTTTAATCCCCAAATGACGCCCTAACCTAAACACCTCGTCGCTGACCTGGCTTGCCAATTCACGTGTCGGTGTTAAAATGAGCATTTGCGCACCCGGTTGTTCCGTCAACAAGTGCAGGGCAGGGAGGGCGAATGCCGCTGTCTTGCCCGTACCCGTCTGTGCTTGAGCAACAATATCATGCCCTTTTAAGACAGCCGGAATCGCTTCATGCTGAATGGGACTTGGCGTTTTAAAACCCGCTTCATGCAACGCCTGTAGAATAGGTTCCTTTAAGCCAAAGGCAAGGAAGCCGTTTTCTTGAGGGGTTGATTGTTCGTTAGAATCCATGTTTTTTCCTTATTGTAATGATAAATATAAAAAATCCTAATTTATCATTTGCAATCTGAAAAAAAGACAGAAACTACCTAGAGGGTATTATAAAAGTCTGATCGGCTGATTTATTCCTATTTTTGGTCATTTACAACCAAAATTAGGAACCAACCATCCTGATTATATTTTAAACACCCTTTTAGAAAATAAAAATGATGAAATCTGGATTTAAGTAAAATTTTAATTAAAAAAATTTAAGAATATAGTAACATATGCTGCAAGTTTTGGCAAGGGCTAAAATAGGACTTGACCCCTTTGAGAGGGCAAGCCCCCATTTTTAGCGTGAATGAGGAAGGGGGAAAACTTCTTTTTTTTCTGCGCGATTGATTTCTTCTTCGTCTTCCACTTCACTATCGTCAAACGGAATAGCATAGATATCCGTGTCGTCAATTTGATCCCTTAACATGATTTTATCTTTTTGGGCTGCATCATGCTGTTTTGCTTGTGAAGGAGTTGTGGCAGGCTGGGCTTCGACTGTAAAGGCGGCAAAAGAAAATAGGGCCAAGGTATTGAATAGGGTTTTTTTCATCTCTCTCTCCTGTTAGTAATTCATCAATCATTTTATAGCAAAACAGCAAGCAGCCCTGCAAGATTATTTTCTAATAATCTTTTTTTGTTCGATATGCGCGTTGATTCTTAACCATTCAGGATGCTCTTTCAAACAATTGAGAATATCATTTAATTCAAAGACCGGGTTATTTGGGTAAATCCTTTCCAGAATCAGACGGATCAATTTAAAATCTTCAACCGTATCGACTGTCAGGCGCAAATGACCAAGCGGCGGATTGTGCGCTACATTTGCCAAGCGAAAAAGCTCAGGATGACGATAAATATAAGGTGTCACATGTTCCCTTTCATCGGCTCTTTTTCCTTCCAAAAAGGCTTTTTCAAGCGCTTTTAATGAGATCACCTCAACATCCATTCCCCTTGGAAACGTGAGTTCAAGGGAATTTGAAGTATAGTCGATAGAAGAGATTTTTTGCAGATGTGCCTGAATGACTTTGTCAATCACTGCCGGATCGATCAAGGGACAGTCGGCTGTGATGCGGACGATCAAATCAACGGGTGTTTGAAGCGCTGCCTGGTAATAACGCTCCAGTACGTCCTCTTCAGATCCTCTAAAACAAACGACTCCCTCCTGGCGGCATAAACGCTCGATAGAATCATCTCTTTCATTATTTGTAGTCAGGATTCTTAAATCGGAGGCTTCCTTCACTCTTTTCAGCCTTTCAAGCAAATAACTTAAAAGGGGCTTGCCAAGCACCTCCTTCAATACTTTACCGGGCAACCGGCTCGATCCCATGCGGGCCTGAACAAACAATGCAGTTCTCATGTGATTCCTATCTTTTTAATGAGTGCTGGCAATTCACTTAAGTCTTTAATCTTCCAATCGGCTTCAAAGGCTTCTCCAATTGCTATGTCTTTATAAGGCCCTGTAAGAACACGGATGGTGGCAAATCCTTGCGGCTTAATCCCCACAAAATCCTTATAAGGATTGTCAGCGATATACACCACATTGTTGGGAGACGTTTTTTCCAGCAGGCAAATTTTTAACAAGGCTTACAGAGTAAAGGTGATGTTTTAGCAGAAAGCGGTCGAATACCCTCTCTCTCATCCTATTAAGCTCCCCTTTTAACTCCTCTTCGATCGCCGCCTGACTGATATTTAAGGGTGCGCTTAAGTAATACCATTTCCCGAAATTAAAATCATAAATTTGACTTGTGATCACCTTCATCTTTAAAAGATCTCTCCTTGTTGATATTCAAAGATATCAACTTCGAAAAGATCTTTTAAATCTGAAGCGCTGACAAGTCAACTTTA
>JAJTHR010000279.1 GCA_021298935.1 Parachlamydia sp.
ATCATCACGGCCCCAACGAGCTTCTGCTCCCATACGGCCAGCTCTTTGGTGCTGCTCACGTGTACCGCCACGGCTGTTAGAAGATCTTTCATCATCAAGTGATCGGCTGCTTTGTCCACGAGAAGAGCTTCTAAGATCTAAATCTTCGTAGCGGCGATTGCTGCGTCCACGTGAAGAGCTTCTAAGATCTAAATCTTCGTCGCGGCGATTGCTGCGTCCACGAGAAGGGCTTCTTAAATCTTCATCTTCATTACGCGCACAGCTGCTGCGGCGTCCATGAGAAGAGATTTCTCTTTCTTCACCTTCCCAACGAGCACGTCCACCGTGGCTTCCGATTTCGCGGTAAAACTGTGGACCATATTCTTCAGAAACAGCCTCGCCACCGCGGCGGCCGATTTCACGATAGAACTCAGGACCGTATTCTTCTGAAACGGCTTCGCCTCCACGGCGGCCAATTTCGCGATAAAAATCAGGACCGTATTCTCTGGATACAGCTCTTCCGCCTTTTCGGCCGATTTCACGATAGAACTCTGGACCGTACTCTTCTAAAACAGCACGTCCCCCTCTTTGGCCAGCTTCTTGACGGCTCATGCCACGACGTTCGCCGCCTCGGTTGCTAGTGCTGCGTCCTTGTCCTTGTCCTTGTGATGAACTTCTTCCCCAGCGGGCTTCAGCACCGCGGCGTCCAGCTTCCTGACGGCTCATGCCAGATGATCTTTGGTTTACCATATTACCCTCCTTTAGCATTAATAATGGAAAATTATAACTTTGAGACGGAAGCATTTAGATTGCACTATCGTTAGAAAACCGCTAAATTCACTTTCGTTTATTGACTCAACAGGATAAATTTTTTAACTACCATCACAACCTTTGATGTATAAAATAATTTTTTGAAAATCAATCTAATTCGCCAATAAGGAAGACCCCCCTTGCATTTAAAACCTTAAAACACTGCATATTAATAGATTAAAAATGATTGAAAATTTAGATTTCCACCCATTCCCTGGATTGGCTTCGCCGCACCTTCAAACTCTCCTTGGAACTTTCAGCTGGGGCGGAGAAGCTCCCCCTTCCCGGCAAAAGATCGTTTCACTTGGAGATGGCGATGCCTTAAGCTGTGAAATTTCTACACCTCCCGATTGGGATGTGGGTGATAAAAGCTTGATTCTGGTGCACGGACTGGGGGGCAGCCACGCTTCGAATTATATGGTTCGTTTAAGCCGTCGCTTTTACCAGGCAGGCCATCGCGTCGTGCGCATCAACTTGCGCGGCAGCGGTTCGGGACGCTCACATGCCCAATTACCTTATCATGGAGGAGCAAGCCTTGATGTCCTCAAGGTTTTAAAACAAATAAAAAATGAAACACCCGCCTCTGAATTGGTTCTGATCGGCTTTTCGCTCGGGGGGAATATTGCCTTAAAACTGGCAGGCGAAATGGATGAAAGTCCGGATCTTTTAAAGCATGTCATTGCTGTCTGTCCTCCCATCGATTTGTCTAACACTGTAGAAAGGCTATCCCTTAAGTCCAATCTTCTTTACCATCGTTATTTTTTGAATTTATTGCGCCCCACTGCAAAAAAATGGGCAACTAACTATTCTACGATCGCAAACATGTACGATTTCGATTCCCATGTGACCGCCAAAATATGGGGATTTAAAAATGCCGATGACTACTACCGTTACTCCAGCAGCTGCTACTGCTTGCCCACCATTCGACCCCCCTGCCAAATCCTTTTTGCCAAGGATGATCCGGTGATTGATCATCAATGTATTTTTAACACCTCTCTTTCCCCCTCGACAAAAGTTTATTTAAGTAATAAGGGGGGGCATTTAGGTTTTATCGGACAAACGCCCAAGAGAAGAATGACGTTTTGGCTGGATAGCATCCTGGAAAAGTGGGTGGCGAAAATTTAAATGAAACAAAGCGAAGAAATTACCGGCATTATTGAGCGGCTGACATTCCATAGTAGTGAGAATGGCTTTTCTGTCATTCAGTTAAAACTTCCCCGCACGAAAGACCTCGTTTGCGCCGTGGGGTCAATGCCTGGCATTCAAGCCGGCATGACCCTGCGATGTGTGGGACACTGGAAAAATCATCTGGTTCACGGCCGGCAATTTGAGGTAGAAAAATATTCGATCGAAGTCCCTGCAGACATCCTCGGCATAAAAAAATATTTAGGTTCCGGCCTGATTAAGGGGATCGGGAAAAAATATGCTGATCGCATTGTCGAAAAATTTGGATCTGAAACTCTGAACGTTATTGATAGTCAGTCTGATAGACTATCTGAAGTGACCGGACTCGGAGCCAAGCGGCTGCAGAAGATTAAAGAGGCCTGGCACGAGCAAAAATCAATCCGTGCAGTCATGATTTTCTTGCAGGGGCATGGCGTCAGCCCTCTTTTTGCCCAGAAAATTTATAGAACTTATGGGTCGCAAAGCATTACCCGCGTAAAAGAAAATCCCTATTGCTTATCTAGAGATATTTTTGGCGTGGGATTTAAGACGG